>CAMOGC010000186.1 GCA_946613955.1 uncultured Clostridia bacterium | reverse complement strand
CCATGCTGGCCGCCTATGACGCGGACTTCTTCCTTTCCAGCGCCAACGCCATGACGGAGGACGGGGAGCTGGTCAACATCGACGGAAACGCCAACCGGGTTTCCGCCATCGCCCAGGGCCCGAAGAAGGTGCTGTTCATCGTCGGGATGAACAAGGTCTGCAGCGATCTGGACGGGGCCATGAAGCGGGCCCGGAACGTGGCGGCCCCCACCAATGCCCAGCGGTTCGGCCTGTCCACGCCCTGCGCGAAGACCGGCGCCTGCATGAACTGCAAATCGCCGGACACCATCTGCTGCCAGTTTCTGATTACCCGGTTCTCCCGCCATCCCGGCCGGATCCACGTGATCCTGGTCAACGATTTCCTGGGGTTCTGAGCGCGTGAAGAGGCAGCCTGCTTCCCGAATGAAACGCGGACAAAAGGATCTGGCTTCATCCTGAAACAGATGGAGTCAGATTTCTTCATGCATCCCTCTCTCGCGGGGAAGGACTTTTGCAGCGCGTTCCGCCTGGAGAGCAGGGCTGGCGCGGGCGTCCAGGGGGAAAGACTTCCGGACGGAGGGATAATAATACGGTAACCCCGCGGCGGGGAAGACCCAGGGATGGAGCGGTATAGAAAAGAGGAGGACGACAAAATGGAGAAGCTGACGCTGGAAAAAGCGAAGGAAATCAACGCGACGATGGTGACGGAGGATCATCTGCTGCTGCACGCGGCCAATGTTTCCGCCGCGATGGAGGCCATGGCCGCCCATTTCGGGGCGGACCCGGAGCACTGGGCGGCGGTGGGCTGGCTGCATGATTACGACTATGAAAAGTATCCGGAGGAGCATCTGGCCCATACGGAGGAGCCTCTGCGGGAGATGGGCGTTCCGGAGGAAGATATCCGCGCGATCCTGTCCCATGGATACACGATCTGCACGGATGTGGAGCCGGTCTCGGAGATGGAAAAAAGCCTGTTTACCGTCGATGAGCTGACCGGCATCGTGCAGGCCGCGGCCCGGATGCGGCCGACGGGCATCGGGGACATGGAGCTGAAGAGCTTCATGAAAAAATGGAAGGACAAGCGCTTCGCCGCCGGCTGCAACCGGGAGCTGATCCTCAAGGGCTGCGAGATGCTGGGCATGGACATCCGGGACGTGGCCGAAATCGTGATCCGCGGCATGCAGGCCCACGCGGAGGAACTGCGGCTTACGGGCGCGGCCGCCGAGTGATGGCGTCGCGTTTCATTTTATCGACTTCGGTGTCAATTTCACGGATCAGTTCCGCCTCAGAGCGTCCGCCGGCAAAAACCCCTTTCTGATAGACGATTTTGCCGTTTACGATCGTGGTATCGATATTCTCCTCCGAAGCGGCATAAACGACGGTCGCTTCCGCGTCATGGCTTGGGAAAGACTTCAGGTGCCTCGGATCAAACAGAATCATGTCGGCTTTTTTTCCAACCTCCAGCGTGCCGAGCAGCTTCTCCATCCCGATGGCCTTCGCCCCGCCGCGGGTGGCCATGCGGATGACCTGATCCGCCGTTATCACGGAGGCGTCACGGTGGATACCCTTCTGAATGAGCGCCGCCAGCTTCATCGTCTCCAGCATGTCCGTGCTGTTATTGCTGGCCGCCCCGTCCGTACCCAGCGCGACGTTGACACCCGAACGAAGGCTTTCCGGAATCGGAGGGATGCCGGAACCCAGATACAGGTTCGGCGCGGGATTGTGGCTGATCGATACCCCGTATTTCGCAAACCGGCGGATATCATTTTCCGTCAGATTGACGCAGTGCACGGCCAGCATTTTGTCGGAAAGAAAGCCGATTTCTTCCAGGAGGTCGACGATGTCTTTTCCGTAGTATCGGAAGCACATCTCGTTGTCGACTTCCGTTTCTTTGATATGCATGGAATAGCGGACATCGCTGCCCAGGCAATACTCCAGCATCGTCTGGTAGCCTTCCTTTGTCGTGGACCAGGTCACATCAGGGCCGGTCCAGATCGACAGCATATCATCCTCTTTGTGCCGCTTCTTCAGCGACTCCACCTCCCGCATGGCTTTAGCCGCGGGCTCGATGAAAATGGACGGCATGCCATATTCTTCCCCGGTATCCTGAAAGGTGCGGATAAAAACGCTGCGGATGCCCGTTGACCGCATCCCCGCGATGCACGCGTCCGCAAGCTCCGGATCCTGGTTGGTATAAAAGAATTCGCACAGGGTTGTACAGCCGCTTTTCAGCGCCTCCATACAGGCCAGGCGGGCCGCCAGCTCATGCTGGCGCGGCGTCATGATCTGCCCATAGGGAAGCGCGGACAGATTCAGCCATTCGATCAGGCGGTGGTCGGCACCCAATCCTTTCAGGAACGACTGAAAAATATGAATATGCGTATTGATAAACCCCGGGAAAAGAATCATCCCGTCCGCGTCGATTACACGCTCGGCCTGATGCGATTCCGAGAGGTCGGCCTGATCGATGCGCGCGATGCTGTCGCCCCTGACAGCCAGCGAGCCCTGATGAATCACCCGATGATTCTGATCCATTGTGAAGATCGAAGCGTTTCGTATGATCAGATCAAATC
>CAMOGC010000185.1 GCA_946613955.1 uncultured Clostridia bacterium | reverse complement strand
GGCTCAAAGGAATCTGGCAAATTGATCAGTAAAAAAGTTCATAGGGAGAAAGAAGCATATGAGAAGCATTCATATTCCGGCGGACGGGCCGGCCACCCCGCATTTGAAGCACTGGCAGTTCTGCGTGGGCTCCGGCCACGCGCTGCTGGCCCTGCGGACCGATTATACCCGGCAGCTGAAGTTCATCCGGGACGAGCTGGGCATCGAGCGGGTGCGCTTCCACGGCATCTTCTGCGACGACATGCGGACCTTCAACGATCTGAGCATGCAGATGGGCCTGCCGGGGACGGAGGCCTTCGAGGAATATAATTTCAACGCCATCGGCGTGGCCTATGACAACGTGCTGGAGGCCGGGATGAAGCCCTTCGTGGAGCTGAGCTTCATGCCGGAGAAGCTGGCGAAGAAGGAGGAGGGAAGGCCCCTGAAGGGCGGCTTCTTCTACCGGCCCAACATCGTGCCGCCGGCGGACGAGGACGCCTGGCGGGACTACCTGCGGGCGTTCCTGGGCTTCCTGATCCACCGCTACGGCCTGGAGGAGATCCGGCAGTGGTTCTTCGAGGTCTGGAACGAGCCGGATCTGCCCTACGTTTTCTGGAACGGGAGCCGGGAGGAATACTTCCGCCTCTATGAAATCACCGCCCGGGTCATTAAGGAGACGGATCCCCTTCTGCGGGTCGGAGGCCCCGCCACCAGCTCCAGCAAGTGGATCGCCTCCTTCCGCGCGTTCTGCGAAAAGAACGGGGTGCCGCTGGATTTCATCAGCACCCACCAGTACGCCGGGGATCCGCTCGGCGGCGTCGAGGATCAGGGAGACCCGGAGGCGGACAACGCCGGGGCGGGCAACGGGGAAAGCTGGTTCGAAACGCAGATGCGGCTGGCCGAGGGGCTGAAGGACGTAAAGGAAAAGACCTTCCTGAACGGATACCGGGTCATGTCGCCGGACAAATCGGAAACCAGCGACCTTCCCGACGACCTGTTCCGGAAAAACGCCGCCCGGGCGAAGGAACAGGCGGGGCCCTATCCGCTGTTCTATACGGAATGGAACGAGAACGCCATCTTCTCGGCCGCCACCAACGACACCCGGAAGGTGGCCGCCTATGACGTAAGGGCGGCGCTGGACGTGGCGGCGAATGTGGACGGCAGCTCCGTCTGGTGCTTCAGCGATATTTTCGAGGAGCTGCACCCCTTCCCGGAGGAATTCCACGGGGGCTTCGGCATGCTGACCCAGAATGGGATTCCCAAGCCGGTCTTCTACGCCATGAAGATGCTCCGGGACGCGGGGGACGAGCGGCTGATCCTGGAAAAGGACGCCACGGCCGGGGAAATCGGATACGCCGCCTTCCGGAAGGGGAAGGACACGCAGATCCTGCTGTTCCGCCAGAAGATGAAGAATCTGAACCTGCCGAAGGAAGAGGCGGAAATCCGGGTGTCCGGGATGGAAAAGGTCAGCGGGCTGACCCTGCGGCGGATCGACGAGGAGCACGGCAACCCGATGAAAATCTGGGAGGAAATGGGCAGGCCCGTACAGCTTAACCGGGCGGAAATCGATCAAATCCGGGAGAAAAGCGCCGTTCGGGAGGAGGACTGGCCCTTCGAACAGGAAAACGGGGAAATCGTCATCCGGGCCGCGCTGGGCGTCAACGACGTATGGTTCCTGACCCTGCGCGGAGCGTAAAGGAAAAGCAGCATCAGGAAGATCTCCAGCGGCTCAGAGGCTTGCGCCTGATCGACGATCGTGTATGTGAATGGTTATCTACATCACTAACGGAACAGTTTGGTCGCGGTTATTCTGTGGATAATCTGGAGAATATGCGGAAATTCTATATCGCTTATCGGGACAGGATTTCCGAAACACTGTTTCGGAAATTTGCAATGGAGAAATCCGAGACGCTCTCTCGGATTTTGGAAGAGTCACCTTTTCAGCTTTCTTTTTCTCATTATTTGATACTCAGTCGGAGGTTGAGGTGTGAGAGAAATGCTGGGCAGCATATCACTGTGGAAATGGTGGTGTGCTGCCCGCTTTTTTTATGGGGTGTTACAATCTGGAACATCCACTTGAAAAGCCGCAAAAGCAGCGTAGAATAAAGACGCACCCGCTGTGGACGCAAATCCGCTCTTGTCGTCATACAGCCACTGTGATACCCTATGCTCACAGGCGAGGCATGGGTTCTCGCCTATTTCTCGTTCAAAAATTCATCGAAATTTCCATTGCTTTAGAGTCGGATTTTTGCTATACTCTATTTGTATCCTTATGCCTTCCCGGAGGTTAAGTTTTTCCGGGAATGTGCCGATACAAGTATAAGGAGCGTGGACTCCTGACCAAGGAGGTGTCGATATGGTTGATGAAAAGATTACCATTCAGGATGCGTCAGAAGTTGATCCCAATCTGCTCCGTATGTTGGACAGAGGATTGGAAGATATAGAGGCTGGAAGAACCCTGCCACATGAAGAGGCGATGGCGGAGGTTCGGAGAATCAGAGAAGCGCGTCGATTTGCCAGGTCAAACACAGGAGTGGCCGCCAATGCATGATTACGATGTTGTGTGGTCACGGGAAGCTATTTACGATGTGGCTGACATAGCAGATTACATTGAACTTCGCTTTGGAAG
>CAMOGC010000184.1 GCA_946613955.1 uncultured Clostridia bacterium | reverse complement strand
TCTCCGCCATGTAGGCGCCCTCGTTGATGCCGAACACCAGCACCGCCGTGGGAAACGAATCCAAATATACTCCGACGCTGGGCAGCCCATAATACACCAGATACAATTGCACCAGCAGCGGCGTGCACCGCACAATCCAGATATAGATCCGGCAAAGCCGCTGCAGGCCCCGTACGTGGGCGTACTGGATCATCGCCGTCACCACCGCGATGGCCATTGCCAGTGCGAAGGACAGCACCGTCAGCGGAATCGTCATCGTAAAAAACTTTTCGATCAGCTGCGGAAACGCGTCCCTGACAATCTGAAAAACTCTCTCGCTCATTTTCTCTTCCTTGTAAAAAAGCAGGTGAACGGGGAGCGGCCTTCCGCCGCCCCCCGACGCGCTGTGTCAGATGAACCTTGCGGGATGGATTCTCCCGCTGCCTTTTCCTCCGGTTCCCGGAGAACATGCCTTGCGGCGGGATGCTTCGTTTCCGTTACTTCACGGGGTTTTTCGTCAGATCGCCGTTGAAATACTTCTGGCTCAGCGCCGCCAGGGTGCCGTCGGCGCGCATTTCGTCCAGGATCTTGTTTACCTCGGTGATCAGGGTATCGGTTTCCGCGCCCTTGCGAACCGGGATCACGAAGATGTCCCCGTCCATGCTGTCCACGACCTTGATCGGCGCGTCGGGATGCTCCGCCAGATAGTCGTTAATGGACATCTGGGAATTCAGCGTCGCATCCACCCGTCCCTGCTGCACAAGCTGCAGCGTATCCGCCAGGGTGTCCACGCCGACAACCTCCGCCCCCTGCTCCTGGGCAATGCCGGCATAGATGCTGGATATGGTATTGGCGGTTTTCTTCCCCTTCAGGTCGGCGAAGCTGTTGATGTCGGTATTGTCCGCCCGAACCACCAGCACCGTCGGCGCGTAGACATAGGGGGTGGAGAAATTGTATTTCTCCGCGCGCTCCTCCGTATAGCTGACGCCGTTGCAGGCCAGATCAAACCGGCCGGAATCCACGCCCGCCAGGATCGCGTCCCAGTTGGTTTCGACAAACTCGGCCTTTACGCCCAGACGCTCGGCGATGGCCTGGCCCAGCTCCACGTCGAAGCCCACAAGCTCGTTGTTTTCGTTATGATAGGTCAGCGGCGGCCAGTCGCCCTCCGTGGCAATGACAATGGTTCCCCGCTCTTTGATGGTGGTCAGCAGATCGCCTTCCGCCTGGCCGCTTACCGCGCCCAGCACCAGGGCCAGCGCAAGCGCCAGCATCCATACCCAGTTTCTTCTCTTCATGTTTGGTTTCCTCCCCGCTTTTCTTTCCGGCTTTTCCGCCGGGACAGTCTCTTCCGATGCTCCCGGAAGCATCGCCCCGGGATCCCGTTCATCATACCCTGCCCGGCGGGTTTCGTCAAGCCTTTTGCACAAAATAATTTTATCAAATATAATCCGTTTCCTGATGCACCCGTGGTCTGCTTCTGTCCCGCCTGTGCCTGTTTCCTGGCCTTCCCCGCCTGCATGCCCTGTCCTTTTCCTCTGGTTTTCCCCTCCCCTTCTGTCCGCCTGGCGTTCTTTTTGATCCGTCCGCCCGATCTTTTTCTTGACATCCTCCCCGCGTCTGGCTATCCTGTAAAAGGTTTTACCGATAAGGATGAGGAGGGAAAGGTTCATGGAAAACAACAGGCGTCCCGAAACCCTGGAACGGATCACGACCCAGACCCAGGCGGAGGCTTTTATCTCGGAGCAGATCGCGGCCATCCGGGCCCAGGTGGGCGACGGAAAAGTGCTGCTGGCCCTCTCCGGCGGGGTGGACAGTTCCGTCTGTGCCGCGCTGCTGATCAAGGCCATTGGCCAGCGTCTGGTGGCCGTGCATGTGAACCATGGGCTCCTGCGCAAGGGGGAGCCGGAACAGGTGGTCGACGTTTTCCGCCGCCAGATGAACGCCAATCTGATCTATGTGGACGCCGTGGATCGTTTCCTCGATAAGCTGGCCGGCGTCTCCGATCCGGAAAAGAAGCGGAAGATCATCGGCAAGGAATTCATCGATGTTTTCGCCGAGGAAGCCGCCAAACAGAACGGCATTCGTTTCCTGGCCCAGGGGACCATCTATCCCGATATCCTGGAATCCGTCGGCGTCAAGAGCCATCACAACGTGGGCGGTCTGCCTCCGGAACTGGATTTCGAGCTGGTGGAGCCCGTCAAGTTCCTGTATAAGGATGAAGTCCGCGTCGTCGGCAAGGCCCTGGGGCTGCCGGACGACATGGTATATCGTCAGCCCTTCCCCGGCCCCGGCCTTGGCGTCCGCTGCGTCGGCGCCATTACCCGGGATCGCCTGGAGGCGGTTCGGGAATCTGACGCGATTCTTCGGGAAGAGTTTGCCGCTGCCGGCCTGCAGGGCAAGGTCTGGCAGTATTTCACCGTCGTTCCGGATCTGAAGTCCACCGGCATCCGCGATAACCTCCGGACCTGGGACTGGCCCGTGATTCTCCGCGCGGTTAACAGCGTGGACGCCACCTCCGCCACGATTGAGGAGATTCCCTGGCCAGTCCTGCATAAGATCACCGATCGTATCCTCGCAGAGGTGAAGGGTGTCAACCGTGTCCTCTACGACCTGAGCCCCAAGCCCGTCGCCAC
>CAMOGC010000183.1 GCA_946613955.1 uncultured Clostridia bacterium | reverse complement strand
TTCATTATACATCTTTTCCCTTCTCCGCGCAATCATCATCGCGGGAAAAAGTTTTGGGCGGAAGGGAGAAGGTTGACAGGTTTCTCCCATCCCCGTATAATCAGGCTCCGGGCGGCCCGCCGCCAAAAACCCTGCAATCGGAGCGTGCCATGAAAACAATTCTGCTGGTTTTCGGAACCCGGCCGGAAGCGATCAAAATGTGTCCCCTGGTCAAGGAGATGAAAGGCCGGCCCGGCCTTCGAACCCTGGTCTGTGTGACCGGGCAGCATCGGGAGATGCTGGATCAGGTGCTTTCTGTCTTTCAGGTCGTCCCGGATTATGATCTGTCCATCATGAAGGAGGGGCAGACCCTTTTTGATATTACCGGCGCCATTCTGGAGCGGCTTCCGGGGGTGCTTTCCCAGTCCCGGCCGGACGTGGTGCTGGTTCACGGGGACACCACCACCGCCTTTGCCGCCGGTCTGGCCTGCTTTTATCTGCGGATCCCGGTGGGCCATGTGGAGGCCGGCCTGCGCACCTACGATCTGGACGCCCCCTACCCCGAGGAATTCAACCGGCAGGCCCTGGGCTGCCTCAGCCGATATCATTTCGCCCCCACCACCCTCAGCGCTTCCCGCCTGATCAGGGAGGGAAAAAAAGCGGAAAACGTTTTTGTCACGGGGAATACGGTGATCGACGCCCTGAAGCATACCGTCCGGCCTGATTTTACCCATCCGGAGCTCACCTGGGCGGAGGGATCCCGCCTGATTTTTCTGACGGCGCACCGGCGGGAAAACCTGGGCGAGCCCATGCGCCATATGTTCCGGGCCATCCGCCGGGTGCTTATGGAGCATCCGGACTGCAAGGCGGTTTATCCCATTCATCTCAATCCCGTCGTCCGCCGCCTGGCGGAGGAGGAGCTGGGCGGATGCGAACAGATCCATCTGATTGAGCCCCTGGATGTCTTCGCCTGCCATAATTTTGAGGCCCGATGCTGCCTGTGCCTGACGGACTCGGGCGGGCTCCAGGAGGAATGTCCTTCCTTCGGCCGGCCGGTGCTGGTCATGCGGGATACCACCGAGCGTCCCGAGGGGGTGGAGGCGGGCGTGCTTCGCCTCGTCGGAACGGAAGAAGAAGTCATTTACCGCCATTTTACCGAGCTGCTCGACGATCCGGCAGCCTACGCCGCCATGGCCCACGCCTGCAATCCTTATGGGGACGGGCAGGCCTGCCGGCGCATCGCGGATATTCTGGAAACAGGAAAATATGACCCCTGGACGCGCTGATTTCCCTTCTTTCCCTTGCCGCCCTTGACAAAACAGGCAAAAAGGGGTTTAATTTCCCTTGCTGCCCAAAGGGCGGCATAGGGATGGAGGGATTTTTTTGCAGACCGTCAGCCTCGTGCTTCAGGGAATATCGTTGTTATGCAGCTTCTGGTTGACCGGGCTGTTCCTTTATCATCTGGTGCTGACCTTCTTCGGGTTCGGAAAAGCGAAGAAGGATTACGCGCCTCACGATCCCCAGTCCCGCTTTCTGGTGCTGGTTCCCGCCCATAACGAGGAGCGGGTGATCGGCGATATCATCGATAATCTGCAGCACATGGATTATCCGGAAGAGCTGGTGGATTTTTTCATCATCGCCGACAACTGCGATGATGACACGGCCGGCGTGGCCCGGAGAATGGGCGCGAAGGTGATCGAGACCCGCCGCCTCTCCCCCGATGAGCCCACCGGAAAGCCCGTGGCCCTGAAAAAGGCCCTGGCGCGGATCGGCGACTACGCCGGGAAATATGACCTGCTGATGGTCTTTGACGCGGATAATCTGATCGACCGGAACATGTTCCGGGAGGTCAACAGCCAGTTCCTGGACAAGGGCCGGCCGGATCTGATCCAGTGCTATCTGGGCAGCAAAAACAATCAGGGCGTCGTCCCCTGGTTCTATTATATGACCTTTACCGTGAACAACCGTTTCGTCCAGCTGGCCAAGCACCGCCTGGGCCTGAACGCCGCCATCGGGGGAACCGGCTTCGCCGTGACCACTTCCTATTTAAAAGCCCGGGGCGGGTGGACCTCCATGAGCCTGACCGAGGATCACGAGATCCAGGTGGACGCGATTCTCAGCGGTCGGCGGGTGCTGTGGAATCATTTTACCCGCGTCTATGACGAAAAGCCCACCCGCCTGAGCGCCGCCATCCGCCAGCAGATCCGCTGGGGGCAGGGCCGGTGGTACGTTTTCCTGCATCAGTTCCGGCCCGCCTTCCGCAGCCTCTTCGCCGGAAAGATCAGCTTTCCCGAGTTTCTCAGCGTCTTTACCTGCATGGCCAGCATGACCACCGTAGCGGTTTCCGCCCTGCAGATTCTGACGAGCCTGCTGCTGATGATGCCCGCCTTCCGGCAGGGGCAGCTTTCCTCCTTCGTTCCTTCCCTTCCTGGGCTGGTGTGGAGCCTGCTGATCTTTGGCTACAGCTATCTCGGCCTCTTCTACGCCGCGGACTGGCAGGATAACGGGATTCCCTTCCGTCTCAAAACCCTGCCGCTGATGATGGCCGGCCTGGTCGTGACGGTGGTGGTCAATTTCTATAATCAGGGCGTCGGCCTCCTCCGCTGCCACCATCAGCAGCACTGGGACAAAACCGAGCATTTCGTCACCCGCGCCAGCACCCAGGC
>CAMOGC010000182.1 GCA_946613955.1 uncultured Clostridia bacterium | reverse complement strand
GGTTTTTTCCGCCGCTGGGTCTTGCCTTTAAAGCTTTGACGAGCAAAGGGTTCCGGGCTTTTTCTCCTCGAAGCCGCAGGCGTACCGACGAAAAAAGCGGAAAAAATGGGTCACTCCGGCCGTTTCAGAGCGGGACGGGCTGCCATATCCACTCCGGGCCAAACCTCCCTCCGTCTCCTCCCCGGGGGACAACGCCATAAGGTTGTTATCCCCCGGGGAAGCGAGCCGAAGGTATAATCATTTCTGATCCGGCCGCGGGATGACAGAAGCCTTACAGCTTGGCCACGTCGGCATCCTCGATCATATGGAAGCCGGCGGCGGTCAGGGCTTCTTCAGCCTTGATGTTGTCCGCCACCCGGATCACCAGATACGCGTGCTTCTCGGTTCTGGCGCAGAAGGCGTACAGGTATTCCAGGTTGATCTCCGCCAGATCCAGCACCTTCAGGGCTTCCGCCATTTTTCCGGGGGCGTCGCCAATCTTGACGCCGACGACCTCGGTTTCCTTGACGATATACCCCTTGTTTTTCAGTACGGAGATCGCCATCTTGTTATCGCTGACGATCATCCGCAGGATGCCGAAGCGCTCGGTATCAGCGATGGAGAGGGCCCGCAGATTGATATCCGCGTTGGCCAGCACTTCCGCGATATCGGACAGCGCTCCGGGCGTGTTATCCACGAAGACAGAAAGCTGATTCAATGCCATTTCATGTCACCCCTTCCACTGCGAGTCGGTCACAAGCTTGCGCTTATCCACCACGCGGACGGCTTTGCCCTCGCTGCGCGCGATGGCGTGAGGCGCGACCAGGTGAACCGCCGGGTTGATGCCCAGCATGCTCTTCATCGCGCCGGCCAGGGCCTTCTCGCGCCCGGTGATGCCGGAAACGGTATCGGCGAACATTTCATCGTCCATCTCAACCAGGATGTCGAAGGTATCGGTATTGTTCTTCCGATCCACAACGATCTGATAATTGGGCGCATAGCCCTCCTTGAGCAGCACGGTTTCGATCTGGCTCGGGAAGACGTTGACCCCGCGGATGATCAGCATATCGTCGCTGCGGCCCATGGGCTTGGTCATGCGGATAAACGTCCGGCCGCAGGAACACTTTTTCCGGCTCAGAATGCAGATATCCCGCGTCCGGTACCGAAGCAGCGGAAAGGCTTCCTTGTCCAGGCTGGTAAAGACCAGCTCGCCCTTGCTGCCCTCCGGCAGCACCTCGCCGGTTTCCGGATCAATGATCTCGGCGATAAAGTGATCCTCGTTGATATGCATTCCCTGCTGTTCGGAGCACTCAAACGCCACACCGGGGCCGGAGGTTTCCGTCAGCCCATAGATGTCATACGCTTTGATGCCCAGAGATTGTTCGATGGACCGGCGCATTTCCTCCGTCCAGGGTTCCGCGCCGAAAATGCCCGCCTTTAAGGGATTATTCTCCGGAGAGATGCCTTTTTCCTTCAGGCTTTCGCCCAAATAGGCGGCATAGGAGGGCGTACAGCAGAGAATCGTGGCGCCAAGGTCCATCATAAACTGGATCTGCCGGTCCGTGTTGCCGGAGGACATGGGCAGCGTCAGACAGCCCACCCGATGGCTGCCGCCGTTGAGTCCGGGGCCGCCGGTAAACAGGCCGTAGCCATAGGCGACCTGGCAGACATCCTCCTTCGTCGCCCCGGCGGCCGTCAGCGCCCGGGCGCAGCACTCCTCCCAGAGATCCACGTCATGCTGGGTATAGAAGGCCACCACCCTGCGGCCGGTTGTACCGCTGGTGGACTGGATGCGGACGCATTCGGATTTCGGAACCGCCAGCAGCCCCCAGGGATACTGATCCCGCAGATCGCTCTTGGTCAGAAAGGGAAGCTTATGCAGATCCTCGATCCCGTGAATATCATCCGGGGAAACCCCGGCCCTGTCCATCATTTCCCGATAGCAGGCCACGTTGTCGTATACATGGCGAACCTGCTTCACGAGTTTTTCGCTCTGGAGCTTGCGGAGTTCTTCCAGAGGCATGGTCTCTGCTTTTTCCTGGAAATACTTCAAGGGGAAACCACCTCTCTCCTGTTCTTCCTTCCGGGGACAATTCCCGGTTTCTTTCCCTCATGCGCCGCTCCCGCCGCTCAAACCCGGCATCCGCGAAAAACGAACGCTTTATCTGTTTCTCACCGGTCTCTTCCGGCCGGCCTTTCTCAGACTCCGTATCCCAGGTCGAAGGCCTTTCTGTTCATCTCCAGGAACTTCGGCCTGATCGTTTTTTCCATGGCCGCGATCCATTTTTCCTTCGGGATCCCCAGGCAGGCGGCAAAATGCCCCATCAGTACGATGTTGACCGCCTTGGCGCTGCCGGCCTGGACGGCGGGAGTCAGGGCGTCGAAATCGTCCACGTCGAATCCCTGCGCCTTCATTTCCTCCAGCACGTTTCCGGGATAGTCCGCCGCGCCGGTAATGACGGGCATGGGATCGATTTCCTGCGTGTTGACGATGATCTTCCCGCCCTTGCGCAGGCATCCGGCGTACCGGGCGGCCTCCAGCTTTTCAAAGCTGATGATATAATCGCATTCTCCTTCCGTCACGATGGGGGAATACACCTTGTCGCCGAAGCGGACATAGGTCACGACGCTGCCGCCCCGCTGGCTCATGCCGTGCACCTCGCTGACCTTGACGTCGTATCCCTCGTC
>CAMOGC010000181.1 GCA_946613955.1 uncultured Clostridia bacterium | reverse complement strand
CCTACGGCAGCTCCTCCCGCCAGAGCGACACCTCGAAGCTGCTGGCGACGGACTACACGATCTACGGCATCGTCGATTCCCTGACGCTTCGGGGAAAAAGAACCTATGACAAGGCAAAGGAGGCGTACCATGCAGCTGGCGAAGGTGATCGGTAATATGGTATCGACCCGGAAATGCGAGCGGCTGGAGGGGCTGAAGCTGCTGGTGGCCGTGCCGGTGGATCCGGAAACGATGGAGGAAAAGGGCAGCCCCTTCGTGACGGTGGACACCGTCGGCGCGGGAGAAGGGGAGATCGTCATGTGGGCGGGCGGCAGCTCCTCCCGCCAGACGGATCTGACCACCGCCAAGCCGGTGGACAGCACGATCATCGGCATCGTGGATTCCGTGGACATCCAGGGAAAACGGGTGTTTTCCAAGGCGGGGGCGGCGACATGAAAATCGGCGTGATTACGGGAACGGTGGTCAGCACCGTCAAGTACGAGCGGTATCGGGGTCTGAAGATGCTCAGGGCCCGGAATCTGACCCTGGAGGGGGAGCCGGTCGGGGAGGAGTTCGTGGTGCTGGACGCGGCGGACGCCGGGATCGGCGATATCGTGCTGCTCAACAACGACGGCGGCTCCGCCAAGATGGTCACGGGGGACGACCGGATGATCGCCAGCATGACGGTCTGCGGCGTGGTGGACCATTATACGTGGCGGGGAAAGACGGTTTACTGCCACTGACGGAGGGAAGGAGGCGGGCGGATGAACATCGGCATCGTCATCGGCAGCGTGGTCTGCACGATCAAAACCCCGACGCTCACGGGCCGGCGCCTGCTGATCGTCCGGAAGATGGCGGGGGGAAAACCCGCGGGGACGGTCATCGCCTGCGACGCCACCGGCGTGGCCGGCCTGGGGGACACGGTCTATATGATCGGCCGGGCGGAAGCAGCCCTGATGCTGGATCTGGACGCGCCGCCGCCCTCGGATATGACCATCGCCGGGATCATTGACCCGGAAACCCTGTAAGCGGGTCCGGGTTTTTCGGGGCGGGGGCTGAAAGGCGGTTTCGGCGCTTCAGCCGTGGAATCGGACGGATAGGAGACGGGAAGCATGCGGGAAGGACAGGAGCGGTATCCGGGCATCACGGAGGCGGAGATTGAGGAAATCGTCCGGCGGGTGCTGGCCGCCCGGGGCGGGGCGCCGAAGCGGGAAGAGACCGGGGAACTCCCGGGCTTCCGGGTCAACGCGGTCAAAACCAGCTTTTTCGGGCGGGGCTCCGTCCGGAACCTGGGCCCGGAGGCCCGAAAGCTGGGGGCGCGGCGGGCACTCATCGTGACGGACGCTTTTCTGGCGGGGTCCGGCGCGGCGGAGAGGGTGCGCGCCGTGCTGGAGGGGAGCGGAATCGCCTGCGAGGTGTTTTCCGGGGTGCAGCCCAATCCGACGGTGGAGGTCGTGAACCGGTGCATCGGGCAGGCGCGGGACTGCCGGGCCGAGCTGCTGGTCGCCGTCGGCGGCGGCAGCGCCATCGACACCGCGAAGGCGGCCGGCATCGTCATGGCCAACGGCGGCCGGGTCGAGGACTACGAAGGGGTGAACAAGTCCGCAAAGGCGGGGCTGCCGGTGGCGGTCATCAACACGACCGCGGGCACCGGCTCCGAATGCACGACCTTCTATATTGTCACCGATCCTTCCCGGGGATCCAAAATGGCGATGATCGACCCAAACTGCATGGTGGCCATCGCCATCAACGACATCGATTTTATGATCTCCATGCCTCCGAAGCTGACGGCCGCGACCGGGCTCGACGCCCTGACCCACGCCATCGAGGCGGCCTGCGCCAGGGGAGCGAATCCCTATACCGACCACGACGCCTACTGGGCGATCGGGACGGTGACCCGGTATCTGCCCCGGGCCGTGCGGGACGGGCAGGATCTGGAGGCCCGGGAGATGATGGCCTACGCGGAAAACATCGCCGGCATGGCCTTCTCCAACGCCGGGCTGGGCATGGTGCACGCCATGGCCCACGCGCTGGGGGGCCATTCCAACCTGCCCCACGGGGTGTGCAACGCGGTGCTGCTGCCCTACGTGCTGCTGTATAACAGCCGGGAGAGGGAAATCCGGCGGCGGCTGGAGCGGGTGGCGGAGGCCATGGAACTGGCGGAAAGGACGCCGGAGGCGGTCATCGAAAAGACCCGGGCGATGGCGCTGGAGATGGGCATTCCCGCCACGCTGCGGGAGGCGGCGGAGGGCCGGCTGACGCCGGAGGCCTTCGGCGCCCTGGCGGATCTGGCGATGCGGGACAGCTGCATGGCGACGAACCTGGTTACGCCCACCCGGGCGGAGGTCATCCGGACCTATGAAAACGCCTGGGAGGGCCGGCTGGAAACGTCCCGATGACAGACGGCCCGCTTTGGCGCGGAGGCCAGCCCGGTTCCGGGAAGCGGAGGTGGAAAAAATGAAACAGTTTCAGAGCGCTTACCATGGGCCGGAAGCGTTTCGGAAAACCGTAGAGGAGTGGAAAACCCAGCAGACGCTGTATCGGGCCAAGGCCCAGGGGGAAAATACCGTTTGCCAGGCGGAACCTCCCTGCGCCGACCAAAAGGTCTCAGAAATGGGGAAGATGGAATGAGCGAGAGTCATATGGAAACGATCTCCTCGGAGCGGCTTGTGGAAAGCTTTCCGGAGGCGATCGAGGGGGGAAACATCCGCGC
>CAMOGC010000180.1 GCA_946613955.1 uncultured Clostridia bacterium | reverse complement strand
CGGTGGAGGTGGCCCAGCATATCGGCGACGGCCAGGTCCGCTGCATCGCCATGGGTTCCACCGACGGGCTGCAGCGGGGCGTGGAAGTAACGGATACCGGCAAGGGCATTTCCGTTCCCGTGGGGCGGGAAACCCTCGGCCGCATCTTTAACCTGCTGGGCGAGCCGGTCGACAACGGCCCCGCGGTGGAAACCCAGGAGCGCTGGGACATTCACCGCCCCGCCCCGGCCTATGAGGAGCTCAGCACCTCGACGGAAATCCTGGAAACGGGTATCAAGGTCATCGACCTGATCTGCCCCTATGCCAAGGGCGGCAAGATCGGCATGTTCGGCGGCGCCGGCGTGGGCAAAACCGTCATGATTATGGAGCTGATCAACAACATCGCCAAGCAGCATGGCGGTCTGAGCGTCTTTACCGGCGTCGGCGAGCGGACCCGGGAGGGCAACGACCTATACAGCGAGATGAAGGAAAGCGGCGTGCTGGGGAACACGACGCTGGTCTACGGCCAGATGAACGAGCCCCCGGGAGCCCGCATGCGGGTGGGCCTGAGCGGGCTCACGATGGCGGAATATTTCCGGGATGTGGAGGGGCAGGACGTGCTGCTCTTCATCGATAACATCTTCCGCTTTACCCAGGCGGGCAGCGAGGTTTCCGCCCTGCTGGGCCGGGTGCCGTCCGCCGTGGGGTATCAGCCGACCCTGGCGACGGAGATGGGCATGCTGCAGGAGCGGATCACCTCCACCCGCAAAGGCTCCATTACCTCCGTACAGGCGGTCTACGTGCCGGCGGACGACCTGACCGACCCGGCCCCTGCCACCACCTTCGCCCATCTGGACGCGACCACGGTGCTGAGCCGGGATATCGCCAGCCAGGGCATTTATCCCGCCGTGGATCCCCTGGATTCCACCAGCCGGATCCTCTCCCCCGAAATCCTCGGGGAGGAGCATTACCGCATCGCCCGCGAGGTGCAGCGGATCCTGCAGCGGTATAACGAGCTGATGGACATTATCGCCATCATGGGCATGGACGAGCTGGCGGAGGAGGACAAGCTGCTGGTGACCCGGGCCCGGAAGATTCAGCGCTTCCTGAGCCAGCCCCTGTTCGTTTCCGAAAAGTTTACCGGCATTCCCGGCGTCTATGTGCCCATCAGCGAAACCCTGCGGGGCTTCCGGGAAATCATCGAGGGCAAGCATGACGATCTGCCCGAAAGCGCGTTCCTGTTTGTGGGCACCATCGACGAGGCGGTTGAAAAGGCCAGGAAGGGCGGCAGCTGATGAAACTCTTTCCCCTGATCATCTCCTCCCCGGACGGGGATCTGTTCCGCGGGGACGTGGGCCGGCTGATCCTTCGGGGAACCGAGGGCGATCTGGCGATCATGGCGGGACACGTGCCCTTCGTGACGGCGGTCAAAAAGGGCCGCTGCGTCGTCGAGGACGGGTTCGGCCACCGGAAAACCGGCCTGATCTCCGGGGGACTTCTGACGGTGGACAAGGAAAAGGCGACCGTGCTGACCTCCGTGGTCACCTGGAACGAGGAAGAATAAACGAAGGGGACGGGCTTTCCGTTCCCTTTTTGGTTGAAAGGACCGGAAAGAGGGGCTCCGACCCGCCGCGGACGCGTCTGTCCGCCGGAGCGCGGGCGGCCCGATGGATTGCAGCGCGGGGGCGGAGTGGAGACCCGGCTCTCCCTTTTCCGGCGGCAGAAAGAAATCCGTTCAAAGAAAGAAGGATGTCGTATGGATCATCTGGAACAGTTTTTAACCTTCGCCGAGCAGTCGCCCACCGCCTTCCACGCGGTGGAAAACCTGAAAAAGGAGCTGACCCGGGCGGGCTTCCGGGAGCTGAAGGAGAAGGATCCCTGGCTGGTGGATGAGGGCGGAAAATACTTCGTAATCCGGAACGATTCCGCCATCATCGCCTTCGCCGTTCCCCGGGACGGCTTCGGGCCCTTCCGCATCGCCGCGGCCCACAGCGATTCCCCGGCCTTCAAGCTCAAGCCGGGCTTCGAGGAGGCCGTGGAGGGCGCCTACGTGCGGCTGAATGTGGAAAAATACGGAGGGATGATCATGTCCTCCTGGCTGGACCGGCCCCTGTCCGTGGCGGGCCGGCTGGTCATCCGGGAAGGGGAGGGCATCGCGGCGAAGCTTGTGAACCTGGACCGGGACGCGCTGCTGATTCCCAACGTGCCGATCCATTTCAACCGGAAGGTCAACGAGGGCTACGCCTTCAATCCCCAGGTGGATCTGCTGCCCCTGTGGGGCGAGACGGAGGCGAAGGGAAAGCTGATGGAGGAGCTGGCCGCCGCCGCGGGCGTGGAGAAGGAACAGATCCTGGCCCACGATCTTTTCCTTTACAGCCGCCAGCCCGCCAGCGTCTGGGGCGCGGAGGACGCCTTCTTCTCCTGCCAGCGGATCGACGATCTGGAATGCGCCTGGGGCTGCATGACCGGCTTCATGAAGGGCGAATCCCATGAGGCCATCCACGTCTGCGCGGTGTTCGACAACGAGGAGGTCGGCTCCCTCAGCCGTCAGGGCGCCGATTCCACCTTCCTCTATGACACCCTGACCCGCCTCGGCTTCGCCCTGGGGGCCTCCGACGGGGAAATCCGCGCCGCCATGGCGGACGGCTTCATGATTTCCGCCGACAACGCCCACGCCCTGCATCCGAACCATCCGGAGCTCTATGACCGCCAGAACCGGGTCTACATGAACCGGGGCATCGTCATCAAGCATAACGCCAACCAGAAATACACGACCGACGCGATGTCCGACGCGCGGTT
>CAMOGC010000179.1 GCA_946613955.1 uncultured Clostridia bacterium | reverse complement strand
TGACGCCTCTGGAAGGCCTGCTGATGGGAACCCGCTGCGGCAGCTGCGATCCCGCGGTGGTGCAGTTCATGGCCAATAACCCCCTGAAGGACGACGGGACGCCCCTGGGTCATCCGATCAGCGTCGACGAAGTGCTGACGATCATGAACAAGAAGAGCGGCCTGCTGGGCATCAGCGGCAAGAGCAGCGACTGCCGGGATATCGACGATCTGGCCGCAAAGGGCGATCCCGACGCGAAGCTGGCCCAGGAGATGCTGGTCTACGGCATCAAGAAGTACATCGGCTCCTACGCGGCGGCCATGGGCGGCGTTGACATCATCGCCTTTACCGCCGGCATCGGCGAGAACAACTCCGACCTGCGGGAAAAGGTGATCTCCGGGCTGGAATTCATGGGCGCCGAAATCGACCCCGAAAAGAACAAGGGCAAGGGCGAAAAGGTGATCTCCAAGGACAGCAGCCGCGTGACCGTCTGCGTCATCCCCACCAACGAGGAGATTATGATCGCCCGGGATACCCTGGATCTGGTGACCACGGGCAAGGTCCGGGACAACTGAGCGGACGCGCCCTCTTTCCGGAAGCCGCCGAAGGGAAAACCTCCCTCCGGCGGCTTCCGGCAGCGCTTTTTTGCGTGAAATAATGATTGACAAAAGATATGTGAACCGCTATAATGCTAAACGGTCACTTTTGAGGTGATGACATGGAGCTTGACGTTTCCGGCGCCCTATCCCATCCCGGCGAGGAACTCCCCTTCGAAGGTCTGCAGGCCATTGCGGACCAGGAAATCTTCGGGGCCACCGTCCGTATCGACGATTGCCGCGTGGAAGGGAAGTATATGGCCGACGATGTGGGCAACATCTCCGTAAAGGGCAGGCTCTCGACCACGGCACACGCTCCCTGCGCCAAATGCCTGAAGGATGCCTCGGCCAGGATCGAAAACGAGTTTGACGAGACGTTCATCCGCAACGGCGACAAGGAGGACGACGAGATTTTCTCTTACGAGGGGCATCTCGTTCCGCTGGGCAAGCTGGTCATGTCGTACGCCGTCATGGCCTTGCCGATCCGGTTCCTGTGCAGGGAAGATTGTCCGGGCTTTGAATACGCGGACCCGGAAGCGGCCCCCGTGGAACCCGGGATTCAATACCCCTTCGCGGGGCTAAGGGAACTGCTTGATCAACAGGAGGAGGTGTAACTCATGGCTGTACCGAAAGGGAAAGTGTCGAAGGCTCGCAGAAACAGCCGCCGCGCCAACTGGAAGCTGCAGATGCCTGGGATCGTGGAATGCCCCCAGTGCCATCAGATGAAGCTGGCCCACCGCGTGTGCAAAAACTGCGGTTACTATAACGGCGTCCAGGTCGTCAACAAAGACGAGAAGAAGGATGCCTGATTGTCGACTGCTTTTTTCCAGTGCTGATCGCAGCCTCGTCCATCAGGAACGGGGCTGTTTTTTGTTAGAAAGGGACAATCAGCACGCTGTTCACCATGTTTCCCGCGGCGAAACAGGATAAGGAGGAACGTATGAAAAAGACCGGAGCGGAGATGGAAACCCGATTCAACCCGCAGGCCATCGAGCAGGACATCTATCAGGCCTGGGAAGAGGCCGGCGCTTTTGAGGCCCACCGGGTGGAGGGCAAAAAGCCCTTTACCATCGTCATGCCCCCGCCCAATATTACCGGCCAGCTCCACATGGGCCACGCCATGGACTGCATTCTGCAGGACGCGCCCATCCGGTATCACCGGATGAAGGGCGACCCGACCCTCTGGCTCCCCGGCACGGATCATGCCGCCATCGCCACCGAGGTCAAGATCGTCGACGCGATGCGCAAGGAAGGGCTGACCAAGGAGAGCATCGGCCGGGATGCGTTCCTGGAGCGGGCCTGGCAATGGAAAAAGGAATACGGCGGCCGCATCGTCAACCAGCAGCGCCGCATGGGCGTCAGCTGCGACTGGAGCCGGGAACGGTTCACCATGGACGAGGGATGCAGCAAGGCGGTCCGGGAAGTGTTCGTCCGGCTGTATGAAAAGAACCTGATCTATCGGGGACAGCGGATGATCAACTGGTGCCCCAGCTGCCGCAGCGCCCTGAGCGACGCCGAGGTGGAATACCGGGAGCAGGACGGACACCTTTGGTATATCCGCTATCCGGGAGAGGACGGGAGCGAGGGCGTCGTCGTGGCGACGACCCGGCCCGAAACCATGCTGGGGGATACCGGCGTGGCCGTGAACCCGAAGGACGAGCGCTATACCCATCTGGTGGGGAAGAATGTGATCCTGCCCATCGTGAACCGGGTGCTGCCGGTGGTGGCGGATGATTATGTGGAAATGGACTTCGGCACCGGCGCGGTGAAGATGACCCCCGCCCACGACCCCAACGACTTCGAGGTCGGCCTGCGGCACAATCTGGAGGTCATTACCGTCACCAATGACGACGGCACCATGAACGAAAACGCCGGCGAATACGCGGGCATGGATCCGCTGGAATGCCGGAAGGCGCTGGTGAAGCGGCTGGACGAGATGGGGCTGCTGGTCAAAACCGAGAAGCTGACCCATAACGTGGGCTTCTGCTATCGGCACGGGAAGACCCCGGTGGAGCCCCGGCTGAGCGAGCAGTGGTTCGTGCGGATGAAGCCCCTGGCGGAACCCGCCATCGCCGCCGTCCGGGAGGGAAAGACGAAGTTCGTTCCCGACCGGTTCAGCAAGACCTATTTCAACTGGATGGAGAACATCCGCGACTGGTGTATCAGCCGGCAGCTGTGGTGGGGCCATCGGATCCCCGCCTGGTACTGCGGCGACT
>CAMOGC010000178.1 GCA_946613955.1 uncultured Clostridia bacterium | reverse complement strand
GGGCGCTGTAGACCACCTGGGCCCCCAGCCGGTACAGCTGGTTGATGACCCGGGAAATGTATTTTTCGTTTCCGGGAATGGGCGTGGCGGAGATAATGACCATGTCGCTCTGGCGGATCTGGAGCTTCCGGTGCTCCGCGTAGGCCATCCGGGTCAGCCCCGCCATGGGCTCGCCCTGGCTTCCCGTCGTCATGACCAGCACCTCGTTGTCCGGGAACTGGTCCAGCATGTCCATGTCGATCAGCCAGCCTTCGGGGATTTTCAGCTCGCCGATGCTCATCGCGACGCGGCTGACGTTGACCATGCTGCGGCCGATGAAGCAGACGCGCCGGCCGTAGCGGATGCCGTTGTCGATGATCATCTGCATCCGGTGGATATTGCTGGCGAACATGGCGACGATGACCCGGCCCTCCGCCTGGGCGAAGAGTCTCTCGAAGGTTTCTCCGATTTTGTATTCGCTCATGGTATAGCCCGACCGCTCCACATTCGTGGATTCACACAGCAGGGCCATGACGCCGCGCTCGCCGTATCGGGCCAGCGCCTGCAGATCCGTGATCTGCCCGTCGATCGGGGTATAGTCGATCTTGAAGTCGCCGCTCACGATCACCGTTCCCGCCGGGCAGGTAATGGCGATGGCGCAGGCGCCCGCGATGGAATGGCTCACATGGATGAATTCGCACATGAAGCAGCCCAGCTGCACCACGTCCCGGGGACGGACCACGTGAATCGGGACGTTGTCCACCCGGTATTCCTTCAGCTTCAGGTCCACCAGGGCCATGGTCAGCTTCGTCCCGTAGATATGGGTCGGAATCTGTTTCAGGATGTAGGGCGTGGCGCCGATATGATCCTCGTGCCCGTGGGTAAAAAGGAAGCCCCGGATGTGGTCCTTTTTTCCAATCAGGTAGGACACGTCCGGGATGACCAGATCCACCCCCAGCATATCCTCCTTGGGAAACACGCTCCCGCAGTCCACGATGATGATGTCGTCCTCATATTCAAAAACGGTCATGTTCTTGCCGATTTCATCCACGCCGCCCAGCGAAATAATCCGGAGCTTGCCGATGTCCTTTTTTCTTACAGCAGCCATCCGTACCTCCTTTCCGGTTGCATGAAGGGATAAGACGCGCAGTCCTTCAGCACCGCTGTTTCACATATGATTCACATATGTTACATATACAATGCAACATTTACCTGGAAGAATTGTAGCACAAAACAGGGGGTCGGTACCATATATGATCTGGGCAATATTTCAACATTTTCAGCGAAAACGAAGCGAAGGCGCGAAAAAGGAGGAGCGCGGCGGCTCCTCCTGGTTTTTCTTTTTTCTCCTTTTTCCGGGCGTGGCGGGCGTCAGGTATACAGGGGATAGCGCGCCATCAGGGCCTCGACCTGGCTCCGGACCTCCGGCACCGCCGCTTCCCCTTCCCGCAGCACCCGGGCGATCCACCGCGCCACCTGGATCATTTCCGGCTCCTTCAGCCCCCGGCTGGTAGCCGCCGGCGTTCCGACCCGCAGCCCGCTGGCCACGGAGGGACTCCGGGTCTCGTTGGGCACGGTGTTCTTGTTGGTGGTAATATTGGCCTCCTCCAGCAGGGTCTCCATCCGCTTGCCGGTCATCTCCGTCCCCGTGAAGTCCAGCAGCAGCAGGTGGTTATCCGTTCCGCCGGACACCATCCGGATGCCTTCCTCCCGGAAGGTCTTCTCCATGGCCCTGGCGTTGAGGATGATCTGATGCTGATAGGCCTTGAATTCAGGCCGCAGCGCCTCTCCCAGGCACACCGCCTTCGCCGCGATGACGTGCTCCAGGGGGCCGCCCTGGGTTCCGGGGAAGATGGCCTTGTCGATGG
Organism: uncultured Clostridia bacterium; assembly: GCA_946613955.1. The sequence continues at coordinate 1,040 of CAMOGC010000178.1, read as the reverse complement.
CCCTGGCGTATTGCTCCCGGCAGAGGATCATGCCGCCCCGGGGGCCCCGCAGGGTTTTATGGGTCGTGGTGGTCACAAAATCGGCATAGGGCACGGGGCTGGGATGCTCGCCCGCCGCCACCAGCCCGGCGATATGGGCCATGTCCACCATCAGCAGCGCCCCCACCTCGTCGGCGATGGCGCGCAGCTTATCGAAGCAAATCACCCGGGGATAGGCGGAAGCCCCGGCGACGATCATCTTCGGCCGGCACTCCAGGGCGATTTCCCGAACCCGGTCATAGTCGATGGTCTCCGTTTCCGGGCTGACCCCGTAGGGAACAAAATTGAAATAGGCGCCGCTCATGTTGACGGGGCTGCCGTGGGTCAGATGCCCCCCGTGGCTCAGATCCATGCCCATGACCGTGTCCCCGGGCTTGAGCATGGCGAAATACACCGCCATGTTGGCCTGGGCGCCGCTGTGGGGCTGGACGTTGGCGTGCTCCGCGCCGAAGAGCCGGCACGCCCGCTCCCGCGCCAGATTCTCCACGATGTCCACATACTGGCATCCGCCGTAATACCGCTTTCCCGGATAGCCCTCGGCGTATTTGTTGGTCAGACAGGTTCCCATGGCGGCCATCACCGCGGGAGAAACGAAGTTCTCGCTGGCGATCAGCTCGATATGGTTTCTCTGCCTGTTCAGCTCCATCTCAATCGCTTCCGTAACCTCCGGATCCGCGGCCCGGATGACATCCAGCTCCATGGCATTTTCCTCCGTCGTCGTTCGTTTTCGCTTCCGGCCCGCGCCGAAAGCACATCCAGTATATCATAGGGAGCCAAAGCCGCAAAGGGGCAAAACAAAGAAAAAACCGCCCGTGCTCAGACCGGGCAGCCCCGCAGCACATCCACCAAACGCTTACTGCTGCTTCCGTCAGGACCTGACAGGGTTCACGCCGATGGATCGCACAGGACCCAGCCTTCATCGCACGAACGGCAGGAAAGAGTATACCCAATCCGGCGCGAAAAATCAACCCGGAAAGAAAAAAAGTTGCGGACTCGGCCGG
>CAMOGC010000177.1 GCA_946613955.1 uncultured Clostridia bacterium | reverse complement strand
GTCCGGTCCCGGACGACCCGAAGCTCCTTCTCGCATTCGAGGAAGGCCTCCACCACCTTCGGGTCAAAATGGGAGCCGGAGCCCTTGCGGATAATTTCCATGGCTTCCTCAATGGAGAGGGGTTCCTTGTAGCTGCGGCGGGAGACCAGGGCGTCGAAAACGTCCGCCACCGCCATGATCCGGGCGCCCAGCGGGATCTCCTCCCCCTTCAGCCCCCGGGGATAGCCGGAGCCGTCCCATTTCTCATGATGATACAGCGCCAGGTTCCGGGCCTCCTTCAGATAGCCGCTTCCGCCGCTGCGCAGGGTTTCCATGGCGGAATCGAGGATCATCGCCCCCTCCACCGTGTGCTGCTTCATCCGGGCGTATTCCTCATCCGTCAGCCGGCCCTCCTTGTTCAGCAGCAGGTCGGACACCCGGATCTTTCCGATATCATGCAGCGGCGCCGAATCGATCAGATCCTGAATATACTCCTCCGACAGCTGCTCCGGATAGAAGCCCTTTTCCCGCATCCGCCGGGCGATGATGCCTACATAGGCGGAGGTATGCTTGACGTGGTCGCCGGTATATTTATCCCGGTTTTCCACCAGGTCGGCCATAATGGTAATCAGGCCCTTCTGGAACTGGGTCAGGGCCTCGTTCTTCTGCTGGGCGTCGGTAATGTATCCGGCGGTATCCTCGGCGGTCTTGACCAGCGCGTGATACAGGTTCTCCGTCTCGTCCCCGGTCCTGATATCCAGATCGCGGATCCGCTCCACCGTGCCCTCCCGGGCGGATTCATCGGTCCAGGCGAAATCTCCCGCCGCCCCGGCCATCTCGTTAATCGGCTGCACCACGTGGATATTGGCCAGATGCAGCGAAACCGCCAGCAGCAGAATGAAAATCGCCATAAACAGGGAAAGGATTTTAGCGAAGAAAGACTGGTGTTCCGCCTCCAGCTTCGGCATGCTGACGTCCACCGCCGCGTAGGCCTGGCAGACGCCCTGGCTGTTATAAATGGGCTCGTAGGCCGTCAAAAGCCACCCGAAGGTGTCGTCGGTTATGATGGGATCGATGGGTTTTCCCGCCAGAAGATCCGGAATCAGCCCGGCGAAGGATTCGTCGAAGGGAACCAGATCTCCCGCCTCTCCGCCCTCCACCTCCGGCGTGTCGATGTCGAAGACCACATGGCATCCGTCTTCCAGAATCCGGTAGACGTAAACGTACTGCAGGCTGCCGCTGGAGGACAGGACCCGGGCCAGGTTCGTCTCGGTTTCCCGATAGCCCGCCGCGGCCTCCCCTTCCGCCAGATAGGCGTCGACCCGATCCGGATCGACCATGGAGGCGGCCAGCCGGGCCATGTCCTGGCCCATCGTCTTCCGGGTTTCCACGGAGGAGGATTCATACTGCAGGACGCTGACCGCGGAAATCCCCACGGCCACCAGCGCCAGCGCCAGGGTAATAAGCAGAACCACCCGGGTTTCCAGGGAATTCTTCCATTTGATCTCCGAAACCTTCCGCCAGCCGTTCCTCCAGCCCCGCAGGTTGAACAGATCGTGAACCCTTTGGGGCAGAAGGGCCAGAATCGCCGCCGCGGCCAAAACGCAGATTGCCTTGTCCGCCAGGTCGACGCCAAAGTCCGCCAGCACCCGGGCCCAGAAGGGGTTCCGGACAGGGCCCTCCATCAGCCATTGAGCCAGCCGCCCGGTGATCCCCTCCCCGATGCTTCCCCCATAGATGAACCAGGTCATCACCGAGCCGAGCGGGCCGCCTACCAGCGCCATGCTCACGATCCCCGTCAGAAGGCCCCGAGGGCTCCGGAAGAATCCCCGCTGCGCCATCCGGCCTGCGATCAGCGCGATCGCCACATTCAGCACCGTGTAGTAGATCATCCCCTGATCGCGGAGGGACAGGATAATATTGGTGGCAAAGCCCACGGCGATGCCCGGGATGTAGCCTGCCAGCGCCGCCGTCAGAATCGTCCCCAGGCAGTCCAGATACAGGGGAAAGGACAGGGCGGAAGCCAGCCTCGCCAGCAGAATATTCGCCGCAACACCGGCGGCCGTCAGACCCAGCACAGGCCAGGAAAGCAGCCGGCGCGCCGTCTGCGGTTTCTTCGCCTGATCCATGGGCGTTCCTCCTTCCGTCCGGAAAACTCCGGATTCATTGGCAGTATATCATACTGCAGCGCAAATCAGAATAGCTTTCCCGTCTTTATGGGCCTCCTGTAGGACGCGGCCGCTCACGGGCAGATTCATCCGTTATTCTCTTTCAGTCTTCCGCCTGCAGGCCCGTCATCCGCTCCCCGATGAGCTCTGCCAGCCTTTCCAGCCCGGCCTGATCTTCCTCGGAAAAGCGGTTCAGCTCCGGGCTGTCCAGATCCAGGACACCCACCACCTGCCCCGCCTTCCGGAGCGGGATCACGATTTCGGCGTTGGAGGCGCTGTCGCAGGCGATATGCCCCGGGAATTCGTGTACGTTTCCCACCCGAACCGTCCGATCCTCTGCCGCCGCGGTTCCGCAGACGCCCTTCCCCATGCCGATATGGATGCAGGCCACCTTTCCCTGAAAGGGGCCCAGCACGAGCCTTTCCTTCCGGACGAGATAAAACCCGGCCCAGTTCAGCCCGGGGAGGGTTTCGTATACTAAAGCGGATAGATTCGACAGAAGAGGAACATAGAAGGGCTCCTCTTTGGCCAGCGCCTCCGCCTGGGCCAGCAGCATTCCGTAATCCGTTTTTCTGTTGCCGTTCATCTTTTCTCTCCTGAAAACTCCGGCTTTCCGCCCGGGTCTATACCCTCATGTTATCCTGTTTTCGGGCGAAAGGCAAGGGAAAAACCGTTCCTGATCCGTAGAAAAAAATATGGACATTCGCCCCCGTTCCGTGTATATAATAAGGTTTGGTGAATCAC
>CAMOGC010000176.1 GCA_946613955.1 uncultured Clostridia bacterium | reverse complement strand
CGGAAGCGCCGGTGTCTGAAAAGAAAACCATCCCCATCCATGGCCCGGAGGACGATGACGCGGAAGCGCCGGTGTCTGAAAAGAAAACCATCCCCATCCATGGCCCGGAGGACGATGACGCGGAAGCGCCGGTGTCTGAAAAGAAAACCATCCCCATCCATGGCCCGGAGGACGAAAAGGAGGGCAGCGACGATGGCGAATCAGAAGAATGACTCTCTCGAAATGCCTGAATTCCCGGAAGTCTCCTTTGATGCAGCCCCGCTGTCCGAGGAGGAGCTGTCCGCGCTGCAGCTGGAGGATCCGGATCTGATCGCCCTGGTCGAGCGGCTGGGCAGCGACGCGCCGGATCGTCCGGACAAGGTCATGGTGCCGGAGGATCTGGAGAACTCCGGCCTGTCCTCCGGTAAGCTTTACGGCTTTTTGCGTCTGGACAGCGGCTATCATGTGATTCTCGGCTGGGAGGGGCGCGAGCCCGTCCCGGAGCTGGGCGCTCAGGAGATCGGCGCGCTGTTGGCCGGCCCGAAGGAAGCCGTGGAGGCCGCCGCCCTCCGGGATCCGGAAACCGCCCTTCCCTTCCTGGCGGGTTTTCCGGAGGAGGGCGGCCTGTCCTTCCTTCTCTTTGACGCTTCGCATCCGGAAGGCTATCCCCTCCGGAAGGAGATTTATACCCTGCGCCAGAGCCTCTTCTCCCGGAATTCCGGTCTGATCGAGACGGACTGGCTGGATGAAAAATGCGCGGTCATTTCCGGCGTGGGCTCCGTCGGCAGCTGCGTCGCGCTTCAGCTCGCCCGCTCCGGCGTCGGCCGCTTCATCCTCGTGGATACGGACTGCATGGAGATCCATAACGTCTGCCGCCATCAGTGCGGGCTGAACGATGTGGGCCGCTACAAGGTGGACGCGATCCGGGAGCGGATTCTGCGAATCAATCCCCGGGCCCAGGTCCGGGTCTTCCGCCGCCGAATACAGGAAGCGGATCTGGATTCCTGCCGGGAGTGGCTTTCTCCCCGCTCCGCCCTGTTTATCGGGACCTGCGACAACCGGGTCGGCAACGCCTACGCCTGCGACGCGGCCATGGCCTTCGGCGCGCCCTTCATCGCCCTGGGCTTTATGGAAAGGGCCTGGGCGGGGGAAATCTTCGTCTATCTTCCCCAGCGGCATGATATCTGCTATCGCTGCGCCTTCCATCGGCAAATCGAGGAGGATATCGAGCTGGAGCGCCGGAATCACCTCTATATTGACGACGGCCGCGCGGCGGAAGCCCATATCGTCCCCGGTCTGGATGTGGATATCGAGTTCGGCGTCTCCATCCTCGATAAGCTGGCGCTGGATATTCTGAATCTGGGCAACCCGGACTATGTCCACCGGCTCCTTTTCAAGGCCGGCCAGTTCAACTATTTCTGCGGCACCGCGGACCGAAGCGAGGGCGAGTTCTGGAAAAAGGCGCTGCCCGATCCCATCTGCTTCCGGCCCGTCCGCCTGGACGACAGCATGCGCCGCTGCGAAACCTGCAGGAGCAAAGCGTAACGCGGAGTGCCGACCGTGCCATGATCCTCTGTACGTGAAATGATATCATGAACGCCTCAAAATCGTTTTTTGCTTTGCTCGTTGCTGAAAGCCTTATGAATCAACGATATTCGTTACGGTTTTTCGTCAAAATGGACTTTTGACGCCGTATCATTTTATTGAAGCTATGCGTAAGATCATGATCCGATTAACCCTGACCGCCTCCCTGACGGCGGGCGTTCTGTGGGTTCTGGGGCAGCTGGATTTCTCCCGGCCCCTTGCGCAAACCGTCCGCTCGAATATCTGGCTGCTGACGGCCGTCTTCGGGGTCTTCCTGCTGCTTTCCGTCCTTTCTCCCCTCTTCTTCCGCGTCCCCAAACGTTTCGGGCGGAGACCGAAGGTTGCCGAGGTTATCCTGGACGGAAACGGCGAACCGACCGGAAAGCTCTTCAATCCGGCCGATTTCAAGGGCTACAGCCGCCTCTTCTCGGAAGGGGTGCAGACGGGATATGCCAACAACGACGGAACCGTGATCACCACCATGAAGTATACCGAGAAGGTTTCAGGGAAATCCGCCTTTCTGGCCATGATCCACTGTCTGGAGTGGTCGCTGCTCTTTGCGGTCCTTTCCGCTATGCTCTGGACCCATTTCGTCGAGCGGGTGGATCTTTTCTCCGCCTCCTGGTTTCTGCTCAACCTGCATCTGGCGCTGAACTGGGCCCAGCACCCCGTCCGCGTGCCGAACTGGGAGCAGCTCGGCTCCATCCTTCAGACCCGCTTCTCCCTCCTGATTCAACTCGTCGGGGATATTCCGAAGCTTTTCTCCAGATAGCAATTCCGGCCAGCCTGTTGAAGCTCTTCCTGCCCGCTTTCTCCGGGTTCGTCGACACCGGTCTCGCCATTCCCGCCTCCTGCTTCAGGGTGCGCCTCCTGCGTCTCCCGCTTCGGCAGACAAGTCTTATTCTCTCTTTCCGAAAGGATACCTGATCGCTATGTATACAACCTCCATCGCGGGATCCTATTATCTGCTGCCTCATTGGATCGGCCTGGTCGTCAGCCTGCTGGCTGTGGGGCTTTCCCTGTGGATTCTGCTTGCCCCGATCCTTTCCGGGGACAGCTCCCGCCCGGATCAGGAACAGATTCAGGACGCCTCCGCCGCCGCGGGCCGGAGTTCGGTCTTCGGCATCGTGTTTTTCGTCCTGGCCTGGATCCTCGGCGCCAACTCCGGTCATTACGATCAGGTATCCAACACCATGCAGGGATTCGGCATCGCCTGGGCCGCCGTCTTCGTCCTCAGCGTTTTATCCGCCTTTCTCCTCCCCGGTCGAAACCGCGCGCTTCGCGTCTCCTCCCGCAAAGAAATCCGGAAGAGGAGCCTTTTTCTGTCGCTGGCGCTGATCATTCTGGGCTTCCTGACCCATTCCTGAAGCCTGGCCGCTTCTCCGCCCCCATTCCGAGGCCATTTCCGCGGCCCGGATGGAAAAGTCGGTGCAGTCGGCGGGATAGACGCAGATCATGGGGTATCACCTCCTTGAGG
>CAMOGC010000175.1 GCA_946613955.1 uncultured Clostridia bacterium | reverse complement strand
TCCTTGGTGCTTTCCGGCCAGTCGATCTCCTCCAGGCCCTCCAGCAGCTTTTCGGCGAAGGCGGGCTGGTTGATGACCCACTGCTTCATGTTTTTGCGGACCACGGGATAGCCGCCGCGCTCGCTCTTGCCGTCGATGACCTCGTCGTTGCTCAGGACGGTTCCCAGCTCCTCGCACCAGTTGACGGGCATGTCGATATACTGGGCGTAGCCGTCCAGGTAGAGCTGCTTGAAGATCCACTGGGTCCAGCGGTAGAACTCGGGATCGCTGGTGGCGATCATCTTGCTCCAGTCATAGTCGAAGCCCAGCTCGCGAAGCTGCTTGCTGAAGGTTTCGATGTTCTTTTTCGTAAAGCCCTCGGGATGGTTCCCGGTGGTAATGGCGTACTGCTCCGCGGGCAGGCCGAAGCTGTCGTAGCCCATGGGATGCAGCACGTTGTAGCCCTGCATCCGCTTCATCCGGCTGATGATATCCGTGGCCGTATAGCCCTCGGGATGCCCGGCGTGCAGCCCGACGCCGGAGGGATAGGGGAACATGTCCAGCGCGTAGAACTTCGGCCGGGAAAAATCCCACACGTCGGTCCGGAAGGTCTGATGCTCCTCCCAGTAGCGCTGCCATTTGGGCTCAATCGTTTTCGGGTCGTAATTCCGTTCCATGGCGATTCACTCCTGCAAATTGATGACAAAGATGATCCGCGGAAGCGCGGGGAAAAACCGGGGATAACGCCGACCGCAGTATACCACAGGAAAGAAAGAATCTTCAAGGGGCCGGCGGGGTTTTCGGGATTTCATAGAAGGCGGGATCCAGCAGCGCCTCGTCCTCGCAGAGCACGGCGGCGTGAGGGGTATAGACATAGCGGCGGGCGGGGTTCCGCGTGCCGAAGGGCACGAACTGGTCGCGCCGCGCCATCATGCAGCAGCAGCTGACGGCGTCCACGTTGTGAACTTTGTTCATCCGGTCCCGGGGGCCGCCGGCGCCCCGGCGCAGCCCCTTCTGATCCGCCGCGAGATGCCCGTCCGCCCCGCGGCGGAAGCCCCCGTGGGTGATGCGGCCGCGACGGTCAATCAGCACCGGCGTCACCCCGGCCACGCCGTCCATCTGGGCATACATCAGCAGCTCCCGGAACAGGTGGCGGGACTGCACGAAGGTGGCCGCGTCCAGGAAGAGCAGGTAGTCCGCCTCGCTTTCGGCGGCGGCCTGATTCAGGGTGGGAAAGAGGCTTTCCAGATCCGTGACCGCCAGGGTGGCCGAAAGATGGGGCCAGGGAGCCTGGGCGTCCAGATCGGCAAAGGCTTCCCGGCCCGCGTCCTCGTCGCTGGAAAAGACCACCGCCTCGACCCTCGCGTCCTTCGGGACGTCGTACCAGAGGCGGATTTTCCGGTCGACCGGCACGGCCACCACCGGGATCGGGGACAGATCCTCGTTGGCGCGGCAGCCCGCCTCCAGGCACTTTTGCAGATTCTGGCGGCTGACGGAGCTGCCCACCTTCCGCCAGGAATAGAGAATCCGGGGTATGTGGCAGATCCGGTCCGTATCCCGGCACAGGCGCAGATACAGCTCGTGATCCTGGCTGCCGTCGTATCCCTCCCGCAGGCCGCCGGCGGAGAGCAGCGTCTCCCGCCGGATGACGCCCAGATGGCTCATGTAGTTGTCCGCCGCCAGGGTTTCCGGCTGGAAGTCCGGCTTCCGGTGGGGATCCATATGGCGGCGGCCGTTTTCGGTGACCATGTCCTCATCGGTATAGATGAGGTCCGGCGCCTCCCCCGCGACGGCCTCCGCCACATGCCACAGGGCGTCCGGCGTCAGCAGATCGTCGTGGTCGCACAGGGCGATGTAGTCCCCCCGCGACAGGCGGATGGCTTCGTTGGTATTGCCGGCGATGCCGAGGTTTTCCTTCCCGTGGATCACGCGGAAGCGGGAATCCCGCCCGGCCGCCTCGTCCAGCGCCCGCAGGGTCTCCTCCCGGGTGCTGGCCCCGTCATAGAGGATCGCCTCCCACTTTTCCCAGCTCTGGGCGGAAAGGCTGTCCAGCAGCTCCCGGAGAAAAACGCCCTTCGTGTTGTAGACGGGGATCACCACAGAAATCAGCCCCGCGGCGGGCGGGTTTTGCCGCTGCCGCGCAAGCTCCTCCGGCGTCGCCTTTTCCTTCCGCCACTGCCGGTCCCAGGTGCCGAAAAAAACCTGGCCCGCCTTTTCGCCCAGGCGCCGCAGGGTATAGGAGAGGCCGTGGGTGGCCGCGTAATCCTTCAGGCGATTCAGCTGACGCATAAAAACTTTCACCTTCTCCTTGACAAAACGGCCTTTTGCCGTTAAAATTAACCCAAAGACAAAATAAACAAATTCCCAAGAACGGAGGGGCGCCATGGAATCATACCTTATCAGAAACATTCCGGCGGAGCTGGCTTCTCTGGCGGTGGAAGGGGTCCACAAGCCGGGCAGCCTGACGCTGGCGAGTGGCGCCTGGATTCATGCCGCCGGGAGCTTTGTCCTGGAAGAGGGCACTTATCCGCTGCGGGAGCATGAACAGTGGGTCTGGCTGGCGGTGGAGGCTGGAGAGGTTCTGGTCCGCTGGGACGGGCACGATCTCCTGCTGAAGGCGGGGTCGACCTGCTTCCTTCCCGGGGGCGACAAGGCCTCCGAGCTGCGGACGACGGGGCACGCCCGCTGCCTCTGGATCGCGCTGGAGGGCCCGCTGAGCCCGCTGGTGGTCCGGAAAATGGGGGCGCTGCTGCATATGCCCCTGCGCCAGGGGGCTCTGCCGAGCCAGCTGTATCTGGCGGCCCAGATTGTCCAGGTCATCGTCCGCCATTCCGGCAGCTCCGACGCGACCTACCAGCTGCAGCACCTGCTCTATGGCATGATCGCCAGCCACTGGGGCCAGCCCGTCGCCATGGACGCGATGCTGAGCCACGAAATCGCCAAGGTGGTGGATACCCTCCGGGCCAACCAGTACAAGGACAATTTTTCCCTGGCCGAAATGGCGGCGATTTCCCGCATGCCCATGGAAACCTTCCGGAAGCGCTTCGTCGCCGAGGTGGGCATGC
>CAMOGC010000174.1 GCA_946613955.1 uncultured Clostridia bacterium | reverse complement strand
GAGGAAACCGCCCCCTGAAAAAAAGTCCTCCCCGGAAGCCCGGCGGAGGATTTTTGATTGGACACCTCCGCCGGATTCATGCCGCCCGCGCGCCGGTGTAGGGTGCGGAGCGTGAAAGCTGTCCGCCGCAGCCAGGCGTTCGCCGCGGGCATGGAAGGCGGATTGTCTCCGCTGAAGCGGGCGCCGCCTCGGGCCAAAGGCGCAAAACGTGAACCGCCCCGGAAAAGCTCTCGGGGCTTTGGCGGAAAAAAGGAGGTTTTCATCCGATGGAAGGCAGCAAAACCCCGGTCTGCGATTTCGTGGAAGGCTACGCGGCCGGCCGGCCCCTTCGCCTCCATATGCCCGGCCATAAGGGGCTGGGCGAGGCGGAGCGCCTGGATATTACGGAAATCCAGGGGGCGGATCCCCTCTACGCCGATCGGGGCGTCCTGAAGCAATGCGCGGACAACGCCGCGGCGCTCTTCGGTTCGGGGCGCTCGCTGCTCTCCGCCGAGGGTTCCTCCCTGTGCGTCCGGGCCATGGTGGCGCTCGCCCGGCTCCGGGCGGAGTCGGAGGGGCTGCCGCCGGTCATCCTGGCGGGGCGCAACGCCCATCGCACCTTCCTGTCCGCCGCTGCGCTGATGGGTATGGAGGTCGTCTTTCTGCCGGCGGAGAACCTGCTGACCTGCCGGCCGACGCCGCGGGCGCTCCGGGAAGCGCTGGAGCGCCTCCCCGCCCCGCCGGCGGCGGTGTATCTGACCAGCCCGGATTATCTGGGCCATCTGGCGGATATCGCCGGGCTCGCCCCCGTCTGCCATGAGCGGGGCGTGCCCCTGCTGGTCGACAACGCCCACGGGGCGTATCTCCGCTTCCTGCCGGAGGATCGGCATCCGCTATCGCTGGGGGCCGATCTGGTCTGCGATTCGGCCCATAAAACCCTGCCCGCCCTGACGGGGGCCGCCTGGCTCCACCTGGGTCATTCCGCGCCGGCCCTTTTCCTCCGGGAGGCGGACCGCGCCATGGGGATGTTTGCCTCGACCAGCCCCTCCTGGCTGATCCTGCAGTCCCTGGACCGGTGCCAGGGAAGGCTGATGGAGGGCTCCCTCCGGCGGGAGCTGGCGGACTTCGCGGAAAAAACCGCGGCGCTGAAGCGGCGCCTGGAGGCCCGGGGCTTCGCGCTCCGCGGGGAGGAGCCCCTGAAGATCACCCTGGCTCCGAAGGGCTTCGGCTATACCGGGGATCATCTGCATGACCTCCTGCGGGAGCGGGGCATCGAATGCGAGTTTTCCGATCCGGATTTCCTGGTTATGATGGTGGCCCCCGCCACGGGGGAGGACGGGCTCGCCCGGCTGGAGGACGCCCTCGCCGCCGTGCCCCGGAAAGCCCCGATCCCGGAAGAAGCCCCGCCGCTCCCCCCGGCGGAAAGGGCGCTCGGGCTCCGGGAGGCCATGCTGTCCCCGGCGGAAATCCTGCCCGCCGAAAATAGCGCCGGCCGGATTCTGGCGGATCCCTGCGTCAGCTGCCCCCCGGCGGTGCCCATCGTCCTCATCGGGGAGCGGATTACGCCCGAGGCGATCCGCTGCTTCCGCTATTACGGCATCGACCGGGTCTCCTGCGTGGCGGAATAAGCCGGTTTCCATCGTATCGGATCGCGCGCCGGCCCCGTCCGGGATTCCGGCATCGGCCGGGTCTCCTGCGTGGCGGAATAAGCCGGTTTCCATCGTATCGGATCGCGCGCCGGCCCCGTCCGGGATTCCGGCATCGACCGGGGCTCCTGCGTGGCCATTTGACATTTTCTGGATGGGTGAGTATGATTTTTCCCGAAAAACCTGCAATCGGAGGGATTTGCTTTGCGTAAATATCGCCTGCTGTCGGCCGGGCTGTGCGTCCTGGCCCTGATCATCGGTCTTTTGGCCGCTCCCGCCCCCGCCCGGGCCGAGGCGGAAAACCTGACGGGGCGCTGCTCCTTCCGGGTCAATTATCCCGGCGGGGAACGCAGCGCCGATAAGGCCGGCTTCCGGGACGGGCAGTATACGACCGGTTGGAAAAGCAAATCCATGGAGCACCCCTATGTGACCATCGCCAGCCCCAGCCCCGTTTACGGGCTGTATCTGTGCTTCTCCCACATGCCCGAAAGCTACGAAATCCAGGTCAAAACCGAGCAGGGCTGGACCCGCGCATATGCCGGACGGACGGATTTTCATCACGTCTTCTACCCCATGGAGGGCGCCCAGGATATCCGGATCTACGCCGACGGGGAGGGCAAATGCGTCCTGGGCTTCAATGAGCTCTTCCTCTTCGGGGAGGGGGAGATTCCTTCCTGGGTGCAGAGGTGGGAGCCGACCGAGGAAAAGGCGGACATCCTTTTCCTCATGGGGCATCAGGACGACGAGCTGCTCTTCCTCGGGGGCGCCATCCCGACCTACGATATCGAGAAGGGAAAGCGGGTCATCGTCGGATACCTGACCTGCTGCAGCCCCGTCCGGCGCAGCGAGGCGCTCAACGGCCTGTGGAGCATGGGCGTGCGGAACTACCCGATCTTCGGGCCCTTCGAGGATAAGCCCAGCACGAAGCTGAAAACCGCCTATACCAACGTGGATCCGAAAAACGGGGAGGCGATGGTGCAGGGCTGGGTCGCAGAGCTGTATCGGAAATATAAGCCGGAGGTGGTCGTGACCCACGACCTGAACGGCGAATACGGCCACGGGCAGCATAAGATGATCGCGGACGCCTGCGTCAAGGCCTGGTCCCTTTCCGGAGACGCTGAAAACTTCCCCGAATCCGCGAAAGCCTACGGCGTCTGGCAGGTTAAAAAGCTCTATGTCCACCTCTACGGGGACGAAAGCAACCAGACCCGCTTTAACTGGGAGCAGCCCCTGGCCTCCCTCGGCGGAAAAACCGGGACGGAGCTGGCCGTGGCGGCCTATAAGCTGCATCGGACCCAGATGAGCCTGACGGTAACGGTCGGGGGTAAAAAGCAGGTGCTCTCCGTCCAGGTCACCGGCGGCAAATCCTTCCCCAACACGGTTTTCGGCCTCTACGCCTCGACCGTCGGGGATGACGTGGCCCACGACGACTTCCTGGAGCATAT
>CAMOGC010000173.1 GCA_946613955.1 uncultured Clostridia bacterium | reverse complement strand
GTAGCTGTGGGCGTCTGGGTGGCTGTAGGCACCGGTGTCTGGGTAGCCGTCAGCTCCGGGGTATTTGTCGTCTCCTGCGTCGGCGTGGCGGTTGACGTCGGCGCCGGCGCGGCTGCCACCTCCGGCACCTGCGTGCCTGTCGGCGCAGGCGTATCCGCGTTCTTCGGAACCAGCAGGAAGATTCCCACGGCCAGCAAAACAACCGCCGCTGCAATCGCGGGCCAAACCCATTTTTGTCGTTTGCCGGCCGCTGCTGCCGGCCGATGCTCCCGCCGCTGTCCGCCCATCTCCCCTCTGCCGGAGACGGAAGGGTCCCCGTTCTCCGGATGAAGTTCCGATACATACACCGGCGAGCGAACCGGCCCGTCCGTGATTTCCGGCTGCCGCTCCGCCCTTTCCCCCGCGTTCCCGGAAGGCATCTCATTTTCCTGTTTCCTTGTGCGCCTTCGGGGCCCGTTTCCGGGGTTCCCGGAAGCGCTTCCGGAAGCGCTGAAACGATAGGAATAGGAGGAGTCTTCCAAAACCGTCCTGTCCGCAGGCTCCGGCCGCGGCACTGCGCCGGCTGCCATGAACTGCTCATACTCATCCAGCGCCCGGATGAATTCCTCCGCGTCCCGATAACGATCCCGCGGCCTGTATGCGCAGGTCTTCAGGATGATTTCCGAAAGGCCCGCATCCGCGTAAGCCGGCGGCGGCAGAGGCTCCCCCTGAATCCGCCGGAGCATGGCCTCCTCGCTCTGCCGGCTGGTCACCGCTCCCGTCGTCGGCAAAAACGGCAGCCGGTTCCCGTTCATCAGACGATACAGCACCAATCCCAGGGAATACAGATCCACCGTGGCGTCCGCTTTTTCGTTCTTGTAGATTTCCGGGGCCATATAGTTGTAGGTACCCTTCCGGGACATGGCCGTGTCGTTGCTGCTCAGCGCCCTGGCCGTTCCGTAATCACCCAGCTTATACGCCCCGATATCGTTGACAAACAGATTCTGCGGCTTGATGTCGCGATGAATCAGCCCTATTCTGTTCAACACCAGGACGGCGTTTCCAATATCCTTGCCAAGTTTCACAACATCCTTGACAGAAAAGCCGTTCTGGATCTTAACCGTCAGCGGCTGCAGGAGCTCCATCCGGAGAAAGACATCATACCCCGCGCCGCCGGCCTTTGGAACGATCAGATGGTCTTCATAGGAAACGATATTCGTAAATCCCTGCAGCTTATGCATAATCTCGATTTCTTCCGCCAGAAGCTGCAGCTTTCCATCATAGTAAACGCGGGCCGAGCGTTCGTCCGTAAAGATTCCCTCATCAATCAGGCTTCTGATTTCCTGTTCGTCCCGCGGGATGGAAATATGCTTGACCGCGGCGTAAAAGACCTGATTGTTCAGAAATTTTCTGGAAACCTTCCAAACAGTGCCAAATGAGCCCTCGCCCAGTTTCTCTACCGGAGTCCATTCACCCCACAAGGGGCTGAAGTCCTGAATCATGCTCATTGTCCTGTTCCTCGCCGTTTCCAATGATGACTGTCTATTTCACGCTGTCGCGGTTTTGCTGTTCGTGCCCATCCCGCCAGAGCCCCCAGGGCGGATGATCCGGGTCATCCGGTCACGAAACCTCGCTTCATCCGGCCTGCTCCTTCGTGTGTCTGCTCTCGTGATCGTGAACGCCCGCTGATTTAACCATCAACGAGCCACGCGCTTTGTGCCGCCGTTCATTCCTCCGGTTCCACCGGGATGACCTCCAATGGCAGGGTTTTGCTGTCAAAGCGGGTATACCACGCCCAGAGCGTCCTGATTTTTCCGTGATAGGGCACGTCGCATTTTACCCACCAGGCGTTTTCAATCGGGTCATAGGCGCGGGAATAAATCCGGAGCTTCTGGCCCACCACGGAATAGGTTCCCGTGTCCTCCGCCCGGGGCGAAGGTCCGGAGCGGGTCGCCAGCTTTTTGATCACCAGCCCGTAGAGTTCTCCCCCTTCGCCAGCCTTCTCGATCTCCGAAACCTCCAGGAAATCGCCCCGGATGTAGCCTTCATGTCCGTCGAACTCCACCTGGTACCAGACCTGCCCATCCTCGCCCACGGTTTCATCCGTGACGATCAGCACGCTTCCCTTTTTCTTGACCGTCGTGGCCAGCCGGCTCTTCTTATCCGCCTTTTCCCGCATTTTGACATTCGCGGAACGGGTAACCCCCTTCCGGCGGGCCGGCTCGCCCGCATCGGCGGATGGATCCTGATTCCCCTGATTTTCGTCTGTCCCCCCGCTCTCCTCATCCGACGAGGTGTCCGCCCAGGCCCCTGTGATGTTTTCATCAGGCGTGATTTCATACGTCACCGGCTTCAGATACTCCTGCTGCACGTATCCTTCCTTGCCGTCAAAGGCGATCAGGAAATACTCCCCTTCCTTGTCCAGCACCCGGACATAGGTTCCGACATTTTTCGTCGCGACCACCTGCGCCTTCGCGCTGGCTTCCTTCCGGATCTTCACCTTGGCTGTGCCGCTTGTCTTTCCCTTTACGGACAGCGCGGCGATATTCCACGGGTCGTCCGGGAACTTTTCATACACCGCGAAGGGGACAAACTTCTTCGTATAGATATTCCATTCCTGCGTCCGTATCCAGTTTTTCGCGACCGATTCGCTCACCCGTTTACTCGGAGAGCTGGTCACCCGGCTCATCGGCGCGTCCGAGCGGTACCAGACCGTGTTTTCGGTCTCGGCCGCCGAATCCCATGCGCCTTCCGTATGATACCCCTCCACAAAGGAAACTTTCCCCGTCCCGTTCATCTGCCAGAGCTCGTAGTAGTCCAGCAGCGCACCACCATGTCCCTTTCTGTAAAACCTTCCATCGACCAGTAGTGCACAGGAATATTCGGAAGAAGCAGTCCCGTCGCCTCCCGCCCTGATCAGCTCCCGAACTCTTCCCTCATCCATGGTAAAAACCTCGTAAAGGTATCCCCCTCCGTTTCCGATCATCAGCTCATCGATCCCGTCCTGATTGCAGTCAAAGAGCATAAAACCTGCGTCTCTCTTCACCCTGCTGATGATCGATTTGTATCCGTCCATCGGATCATAATTCCCATAGATCGCGTTATTAAACAGATCATGCCGTCCGTAATCCGCCGTGCCATACCCATTGATGACTTTCAGATACATCTGCAGGATTTTTTCATA
>CAMOGC010000172.1 GCA_946613955.1 uncultured Clostridia bacterium | reverse complement strand
GAAGGTCGATCTGGAATTGATCGGACGAATTGCCGAGTGGTGCGGGATGAATAATCGATGATCCTATGGTAAACTTTCAAAGGCGGTTTTACTCCGCCGATGACCGCTGAATCTTGCACGGTAGTAGAACCTCCGAATTTCTACTACCATTTGACTACCATCCATTGCCGCGATTTGCCGAGTTGGCCCGGTTTTTCGGCAGAAATGTACGATTTTCCTACGGCGCAAATCGCGGCAAAACGTCGCCTTAGGAGGCCTTACTGACCCATGATTAAAATCTTGTTTGTGTGCCACGGAAACATCTGCCGAAGCGTTGCGGCGGAAATGATTCTGAAGAAAATGGCCGCTGAGGCGGGCGTGAAGGCGGTCATCGAATCCGCCGCCACCAGCTCGGAGGAAATCGGAAACGACATCTATCCGCCCATGAAAAGGGAGTTGCTTCGCCGCGGCGTTCCCTGCGGCCCGCATGCCGCGCGCCGGCTGACCGGAAGCGATGGAGACCGGTATGATCTCATCATCGGCATGGACGCGGAAAACATGACCATGATCCGCCGCATCCTGCCGAAGAACACCCGCGCCCTGATCCGGATCATGACCGAGTATATCGAGGGCCCCGGCGCGCCGGCGGAGATCGCGGATCCCTGGTATACCCGGGATTTCGCCACCGCCGTGGACCAGATTACCCGGGCCTGCGAGGGGATCCTGAAAAGGATCCGGCCGGTTCGGGTGGCCGCGGGCGTGATTTTTGACAGGCTCTCCCGCCCGACCCGTCTTTTCGCCACCGAGAGAGGGTACGGTCCCTTCAAGGGGCAGTGGGAGTTTCCCGGCGGCAAAATCGAACCCGGGGAAAGTCCCGAGCAGGCGCTTGCGCGGGAGCTGCGGGAGGAGCTGAACATCGACGTCCGCCTCGGAGGCCGGATCGCCTCGGTGGAATACGATTACCCCTCCTTCCATCTGTCCATGGAATGCTTCCGGTGCGAGCTTTCGCGCGGAACTCCTCTCCTGAAGGAAGCGATGGCCGCCCGCTGGCTGACCCGAAAGGAACTGCGGGACGTTTCCTGGCTTCCGGCGGACTGGCAGCTCCTCCCCTATCTGGAGGCGGAGCTTCAGGATCCGGAGGGCCAAGGAAGACTGTAGTCCGTCTGTCTTCAAGGGTGAAAGGGAGCTCTTTTCCTGTGCAGGTCATTCTCCGGTAAAAAAAACATATAACCAAAGCCAGGAGCTACATGTGATTATAATCCCGCTGACCAGCTGCGGCGGGAAGGATATGCTCCGTCCATTCCCGTTCTCTGAAATTCTCCGTTTCATGAAGAATATGGTTGAAATCTATCCTGTTTTGTCATATAATATGCGTCGAAGCACATAGAAAGGAGGGATAGCCCGGTTATGGATTTTCTGAAGCGTTTTTTTCAGACGCGTCCGCCGAAGGCCGGGTCCTCGCCCCCCGCTTATTTTACAAAAGCCCTCTATATCTGCGAGCGGCTGCTGTTTGGTTATCTTCTTCTCAGCTGTCTGGGCCTCGCCTGGGGAATACATCACGCTCCCGTTTCCGGGCCGGAAGGCCTCAGCGTCTTCCAGCCGATGCCCCTGGTTCTGGCGACCGTGCTTCTCTTTTCTCTTGTTTACGGAAAAAAATGGGATTTTCGGTTTCATCTGGGGGTTATTATCTTTACCTCCGTCTTTTGGGTTTCCTGGTCTGTTCATTTCTTTGGCTGGTCGCTCAGCGCGCAGGATTTTCTGCTCCCCCTCTTCCTGCTGATTTTCTTCAATGTCTATGAGCCCGCGTGGCGGAAGATTGTCTTTTTCCTCCTTCTGCTCGGCTTTCGGACGGGGCTTTATTTCTATGCCTCCCGGATCGCCGTGGCAGGCAGGCTCTCCGGAACCGCCGAGTTTGTGCTGAAATGCTTCAATACCCTGACCGCCTTCGGCATTCTGGCGCTGCTGTGCATCCTTTTCAGCTCCAATATCCAGGCCACCGAGCGCCAGCTCCGCCTCGACAACCAGGCGCTCCATAAGGAAGCGAGCACGGATCAGCTGACCCAGCTGCCCAACCGGCGGATGCTGCTGGATGAAGCGCATCGCTTCATTGCGGAGAATCCGTCTACGGAATACAGCGTCGCCATCGCCGATATCGATTTTTTCAAGCAGGTAAACGATACCTATGGCCACGCCTGCGGCGACTATACCCTGAAGGCTATCTCGAATTGCTTCCTGGAGCATGGCCAGGGTCTCTATTCGGTCTGCCGCTGGGGCGGCGAGGAGTTCTGCTTCTTTATTCCGAAAATGAATCTGGACAACGCCGGCATCCTGATGCAGAGCCTGAACGTGGCCGTTCGCCAGCTCCCCCTTCATTTCGAGGATCAGGATTTCCACGTTACCATTACCATCGGGGTCGCCGAATGCGATTTTTCCTCCCCGCTGGAGGCCATCATCGAGGAAGCAGACCAGCATCTGTATATCGGCAAGCGGAACGGCCGGGATCAGGTCGTTCTGTAGCTTTTTTTCTTCCCGGCCCCAGGGCGGGCTGCCAGTATCTCCGGTTCTTTCCTCTCCCCGCCCGGGGTGGCCGGAATCTCCCGTCCGTTCTCCTCTCCGCCGAAAACAAGCGGGGCGGGTGCCTTCCGGCGCCCGCCCCGCTTGTTTGTATGTATTAGAAATCCTTGTCGTGATAGGTGCCGAACTGCATGACTTCCATGATCTTGTAGCGGTCCATCTGCAGGTGCTTTTCCATCTTCAGGGCTTCCTCGATCGGGATTTCCACGATGCTGCCCTCCTGGGTGGCGATGATGCAGTTGCCGCGTCCCTCGGCGAAGGCCTTCACGGCGTAATAGCCCATGCGGGTCGCGGTTTCACGGTCCCGCCCGGTGGGAGAGCCGCCCCGCTGAATATGCCCGATGACGGAGACGGTGGGCTTGATGCCCAGGGCCTGATGGATCTTTTCGCCGATTTCCGCGCCGCTGCCGGCACCTTCGGCGACGACGATCATGAAATGGGTGTAGCCCGCCAGCCGGGAAGCGCGGATCCGCTCGATCACGTTTTCCTCGAAGCTTTCCTTATGCTCCGGAACCAGCACAGCGGTGGCGCCGACGGCGGTTCCGACATACAGGGCCAGGAAGCCGGCGTTGCGGCCCATGACCTCGACCACGGAGCAGCGCTCGTGGGACTGCATCGTGTCCCGCAGCTTGTCGATACACTCGATGGCCGTGTTGCAGGCGGAGTCGAAGCCGATGGTATA
>CAMOGC010000171.1 GCA_946613955.1 uncultured Clostridia bacterium | reverse complement strand
GCCGCCGAAAGGGCCGGAAGCGTGCCGGAAGCGATCGCAAAACGCAAAACGCAAAGGAGCTTACTAAAGATGAAGGGATTCCGTTTTCGTCCCCTGCTCCGCCTGTTGGCCGCGGGTCTTCTGGGCCTGTCCCTGGTCTTGCCCGCCGCCGCCGAGGTGGTGACGCTGGATCGGGATATCATGACCTACGGCTTCCCCTCCCGCAAGGAGGGCTGGAGCAAAAACAAGGATGAATACCAGGATGAGTCCATCCATATCAAAGTATATCACAAAAGCCGGAAGCCGAAATCCAGCCATGTGAAGGTCACCTGCCGCTGGGTCACGATTTCCGTCGCCAATCCCTCCCAGCTTCGCACGGCCCTGAGCAACGACAGCTACGACGATCCCGGCGAGATCGGCGCCCCGACCCTGGCCCGGCACGTCAACGCCATCGTCGCCATGAACGGGGATTATTTCAAATATAATTACGGCAAGGGCTACGTCCTCCGCCAGGGCGTCTTTTACCGGGACGCCCTGGACGGAACCTGGGATTCCCTGATCATCGACGACCGGGGGGATTTCCACGGCGTCCGCGAGGCGACGAGCGAATCGATGGCCGCGGCCCTCTCCGATCTGCGCGCCCAGGGGCGGGAGCCGGTCAACGTCTTTACCTTCGGCCCCATCCTGGTGGAAAACGGCCAGATCGTCCGGGAGGAATATACCTCGGAGATGCATTATTCCGGCCTCTCGACCCAGCGGATCGCCCTGCTGCAGCTCGGGGAGCTGGAATACGCGATTGTGGAAATCGATTCCCCGGAGGGCAACGGCTCCGGCATGAACCTGCATGAGCTGGCCCGCTTCATCCTGGAGATCTTCCCGGACTGCAAAATGGCCTATAATTTTGACGGCGGCGGCTCCACCCATCTGGTGGTCAACGGAAAGCAGATCCACGAAACGAAGGC
Source organism: uncultured Clostridia bacterium (assembly GCA_946613955.1). The sequence continues at coordinate 2,318 of CAMOGC010000171.1, read as the reverse complement.
CGGCCGCGCCGTGGGCGACATCGTCTATTTCGCCTCCGCCCAGAAGCCGGAGGAATAACGTTATGAAAACCTGGTCTGTCGGATCCATGGAGATCCGGATTTACGGTCTCTGCGTCGCCCTGGGCGTCCTGGCGGCGCTGCTCTGGCTTTCCCGGCGAACCCGCGATACCTGGAAGCCGGGAACGGTTTCGCGCTTCGCCCTGCTGGCCCTGCCCCTGGGCTTCCTTTTCGCCCGGCTGGGCATCTGCCTGGTTTCCCAGGGCTGGTACCTTTTCCGCAGCGATTTCTTTTTCAATTTCTCCCGGGGCGGCTTCATGCTCTACGGCGCCATGGCGGGCTGCGTCCTGGCCGCCTGGATCACCGCGCGGGCCACGGAGCAGTCCTTCCCCGTCCTGCTCGACGGGATCGCGGCGCCCGGCATGCTGGCGATCGCCTGCTGCCGCTTCGCGGAGGGGCTGATCGGCGTCGGATACGGGCGGCCCATCTACGACTGGTTCGATCCCTGGGCGGAGCAGAGCTTCTTCCCCCTGGAGGAGCCGGATTTCTTCCTGCGCTTCCCCTTCGGCATCCCGAATTACTATGACGAATACTGCTGGAGCGTGTTCCTCCTGGAGGGAATCGCCGCCCTGATCTTTACCCTGATCCTGGCCAGCAAAAAGGCGCAGGCTCCCGGCCTCTTCCTGCTGGGGCTGATCCTCTATGCCGGCGCCCAGACGGTGTTCGAAAGCCTCCGGGCGGATTCGATTCCGAAATGGGGCTTCGTCCGGGTCAATCAGATCCTCTCCGGCGTGGCGCTGGTGCTGGCCCTGGGGCTGTGCTCCCGGCGGCTGCTGGAAAAGGGCGAAAAAATCCCATGGGGCGCCTGGGCGGGAACGGCGGCCTGCATGGGGGTCATCCTGGCGATGGAATTCGCCGTCGAAAAAAAGATTCATTTCCTCCGCTGGATGCGGATGGACCTGTGCTATTTCGTCATGGCCCTGGCCAGCCTGGGGCTGATCCTGCTGGGCGTCCGGGTCTGGAAAAGGGCCTGGGAGGTCGCCGAGCCGGCCCCCCGGGGGAAGGCGGAAGCCGCCCGATAGGCGCCGTTTCCCCGCCATGGCATCCCCCTCCGTCAGGCTTCTTTTACGACAAACCCCCTCCGGCCTGCCGGCCGAAGGGAAATAAAAAACCGCCCCGGGCCGTTTTCCGGGGCGGATCTTTTTTCATTCAGCGTTTCCTTCCGCGAAGAAGCCCAGAATCTCCTTCCACCAGGGGAAGAACACCGCGTCGGGCGAGCGGTAAATCTCGTGCTTGGAGCCGGGCACGACCTTCATCTTTCCCTTCTTCAGCCGGCGGATGAACATCTCCTGCGCCTTGGGGATGACCTGGTTGTCGTCCTCGGCGCCATAGAGCATCACGGGAATCGTAATCTTTTCGGCCGCGCCGGGGAAGAGCAGCTTCTGGGAAATCCCCAGGGCGTTGAGGGTCCAGGAATAGCTGGGGCTGTTGTTCTGGAATTCCGGCGTCGCCACCCGCAGGGCGTCGTACCAGTCGAACCGCTCCCTGCCCGAGGCGCAGGAGGTGGCGAAATCCTCGGGGCCGGCGAAGGGCTTGAACATAAAGATCCGCTCCTTCCCCTTGCCGATCATCTTCATCCCCCGGCACATGGCCTTGCCGACGAAGTAGGGCAGCCCGCCCCGCTGGCAGGCGATCATCGGGGCGCAGAGCACCGCCCGGCTGAAGACCTCGCCGTCGTGCAGCTCCAGGAACCGGGCCGCCACCGCCCCGCCCATCGAATGGGCGAAGATCCCGTAGGGCGCCGGCATTTTTTTCAGCACCTGCTCGCAGACGATCTCCAGATCCCGGATGTATTCGGAAAACCTGTCCACATGGGTCAGGGAGTTGTCCTTCAGGCCCTCCGGCCGCCAGGAGCGCCCGTGCCCCCGCTGGTCATACGCCAATACGCTCCACCGGTTTTGCAGCAGGGAATAGATCAGCTCGGCGAACTTGTCGGCGTTCTCCGTAAACCCGTGCAGCACCAGGATGGTTCCCCTCGGATTCTCCGCGTCGAAGCGGGATACGAACAGGGGCTTTCCCCCCGCCCCGGAAAGGGTCTGATCCTTCCGGATTTTCGCCAGCGCGGGCATCACGACGCCGTTCATCGTCTCCGCGTAATTCCCGGACAGCGCCAGCCCGTCCTCATTGAATCGATTATCCAATTGAATCCCTCCATCGCTGAGCCCGCGCCCCGGGCCCTTCGTCTGCTTCGCATTATAAACGGAAGGCGCTCCGCTGTCAACGAAGGCGGAAGGGCTCCCGGATCATGGCCCCGTCCGCGA
>CAMOGC010000170.1 GCA_946613955.1 uncultured Clostridia bacterium | reverse complement strand
TTGGCCAGCTTGTCCACAATCATTTTGACTCCTCCTGATCCAGCCAGAATTTCAGCGCTCCGATCATGCCGGCGTCGTTTCCCAGAAGGGCGGCTTCGAACCGGAGACCTTCCGAAAACCGGGGCATGAGCAGTCCGAACACCTTTTCGCGAAGCGGCCTGACTAAAAGCTCCTGCTGGGCGGAGATGCCCCCGCCGATCAGCACGATCTCCGGATTGAAGATGTGAATCAGCCCGGCGAGACCGAGCGCGACGCCGTCAAGCCACTGATCCAGCACCGCGGACAGCGCTCCGTCCCCGTCCCGCACCCGGGCGAAAAAGTCCCGCCCGTCGCGGACCGGATTGCCCGAAGATGCATCCCGGGCCATTCTGATCAGCGCCGAAGCGGAGGCGTACCGCTCGAAGCAGCCCCGCCCGCCGCAGGAGCAGGGAAGCCCGCCGCGGTCGATGGAAAAATGCCCCAGCTCGCCCGCAATGCCCCGATGACCCCGCACGAGACGGCCGCCAGAGACCACGCCCCCGCCGACGCCTGTACCCAGCGTCACCATCAGAGCATCCCGGCATCCCTTTCCCGCGCCGAGAAAGGTTTCGCCCAGAGCGGCGGCATTCGCGTCGTTCAGCACATGGGCCGGAACTCCGAACCGGGACTGGAAGGCGGTTTTGAAGTCCGTTCCCTCATAGCCGGGGATGCTCCCATTGGTTCCGATCACGGTGCCCAGCAGGTCATCGACCTGGCCTGTAGCGGAAACTGCGATCCCCTCCGGAACCGTCTCCCGGGATTTCAGAAAACGCTCCGCAGCCCGAAGCACCGAGGTCAGCACGGGCGTTGCATATCCGTCTGCGTTCACCGGCGCTTCATCCCGGGCGAGGATGCGCCCCTCCCGGGTCATCAGGCCCAGCTTGACGGCAGTGCCGCCCACATCAATGCCCAGAATCATCCGATCACTTTCCTTTCCCCGCCTGCTGGCTCACAGCACCCGGAAGAACCGCTGCGCGATTTCCAGCGGGCGCGTGATGGCTCCGCCGACCACGACGGCCCATGCGCCGAGATCCAGCATCTTCCGCACCTGCTCCGGGGTGTGCACCCGGCCCTCCGCGATCACGGGACAGGGGAGCCTCTTCGCAAGGCTTTCCACCAGGGCAAAGTTGGGATTGCCCTTCTGATCCGCCGTCTGGGGCGTGTAGCCGTTCATCGTGCTGCCCACCAGATCCGCGCCGGCCTCGAAGGCGGCAATGGCCTCCTGCTCAGTGGCGCAGTCCGCCATGATGATGATGTTCGGATATTTCGCCTTCACCTGCTTCAGGAATTCAGGCGGCGTCAGCCCGTCCCCGCGCGTGCAGTCCGTACAGTCGATGGAGACGATGTCCGCCAGAGCGTCCATGCATTCGTCCACCTCCCGCATGGTCATGGTGATGCGCCCGGTATATCCGGGATATTCCCTCTTGATCAGCCCGATGACCGGCAGGCCGGTCTCCTCCTTGATTCCGACAATGTCCCGGACCGAGGAGGTGCGGATCATCCGGGCGCCGGCCAGCTTTGCGGCACGGGCCATATAGGGCATCAGGGAGCGCTCCCTGTCGTACAGGGGCTCGCCGGGGGTGGCCTGACAGGATACGATAATCTGGCCTTTCATCAGCGCGAAAAGTTCTTCCTTAGTCATCCGTAATCTCCTCCTGTTTCTTTACTTTGCTGTGCGGGTGAGCCGAGATGCCTGTTTCACGGAAACGCGGATCACCGCGGCTCACCGAACCTCTTCCTCATAGGATCCTGGATGGCTGTATTTCCCTGAGGTAAAATGATATTCCATGGCTTTGACGAACCCGATGAAATCATGGGCCTCCAACGACTGCACGACGGCCTCGTGCTTCGCGACGCTGTCCGCCAGATGGGGTCTTTTTTCCTCCAGCTGGAAGCGGACGTCCACCTCCCAGATGGCGTTCATCAGGGAATCCAGCACCGCGTTTTTCAGGGGACGGAAGAGGGTGAGGTGGAATTCCCGATCCAGCTCGGAGAACAGGCCTTCCTGTTCATAGCTGACGCGAATCTGATCCACAATCTCCCGAAGATGCAGAATATCCTCCTTCCCCAGGGCGTAAAACGCGTCGCGCATGTAGCTGAGCTCCAGGTGCTTGCGCACGTCAAACATCTGCCTGACGGTGCTTTCGTTGCCGGGAACCTGAAAAAAGAGCATGCTCTGGAGGATATACTCCATGCTGAAGGACAGAAGCTCCGTCCCGCGGCCGGCGACAGCCCGGACAATCCCCATGACCTCCATGCTCTTGATGGCTTCCCGCACCACGTTGCGGCTGACGCCGAACTCGGCGGCCAGCACCTGCTCCGGCGGAAGCAGATCCCCCGGCTTCAGCCCCCGGTCCAGAATCAGCTGGTGAATCTGGCTGAGCACCTGCACATAAAGCTTCTGATCCGCTGCCATATCTCTCCTCCCTTCCTGATGATGCCCGAAGGAATGGGGAACGAAATGTGCTACAATTCCGGGGTAATTATAGGAAACTTATGGGTCTGTGTCAAGGGAATTCAGATGCTATTTTTTCGATTTGGAATAAATATAACTTAAAAACGACAAAAATAGGCTTGACAGCCTCCCGGAAATGTAGTACATTTAAACCAGACATTCGGCCGGGCTACAGGCCGGAAAGAAAAAAAGGAGGATTTTCCCATGAAAAAGCTGCTCGCAATTCTGCTGTGCGTGATGCTGATCATCCCCTCTGCGCTTGCGCTGGCGGATGATAACGTGACCATTACCCTGTGGACCTATCCCATCGGAAGCTGGGTGGACGACGCGACCGTTCAGGGCTTCATCGCGGATTTCAATGCCGTGCATCCCGAGATCACCGTGAAGGTTCAGTATCTGGACTATTCCTCCGGCGATGATCAGGTGACCAGCGCCATCGAAGCGAAGACCACCCCCGACATCATCTTTGAAGGTCCGGAACGCCTGGTGGCGAACTGGGGCGCTGCCGGCAAGATGCTGGACATCAGCGATCTGTGGGCCGACACGAAGGATGACATCATTGCAGCCAGCCCTGCGGTTGAAGCGGCCTGCCGCAACGCCGAAGGCAAGTATTATGAATATCCGCTGTGCATGACCACCCATACCATGGTCATCAACCTGCAGTACTTTGAGGCGGCCGATGCGCTGCAGTATATCGATCAGGAAAACCACACCTGGACCACCGAGAACTTCATCAAGGCGTGCCAGGCACTGCAGGCCAAGGGCTACATCCCCGGCGTCGTGTACTGCGGCGGCCAGGGCGGCGACCAGGG
>CAMOGC010000169.1 GCA_946613955.1 uncultured Clostridia bacterium | reverse complement strand
GCGGCTCCTCCACCGGCGATACCACAAACACCTCCACCGGCGGCTCCTCCACCGGAACGGACGGCGAGGTGCAGTCTTCCTGGGTGGACAACAGTCAGGAGCTGACGCCCGAAGAGCTGTACGGAACGGACGGGGCCGGCGGAAACGAATAACCTCATGCATTCCCGATGAAAACGTTCAATCAAAACAAGGGAGCGCCGGAATCATCCCGGCGCTCCTTCTTATATGTGTGTTCGTTACGCCTCCTCCCTCATGGCGGCCACGGAGGCGTCGAACAGCTTTTCCACCGCCGCCGACGGCTTCTTCGTCGACAGCGTCACCACGACTCCCGCGATCAGTCCCGCCAGGAAGCCTGGCAGCAGCTCATAGACCCCCGTATGGGCCAGCAGGAAGAGCCAGAGGATGTCGACCACCGCGCCGGTGACGATGCCCGCCGCCGCGCCGGCGAAGTTGAACCGCTTCCAGAACAGGCTCAGCAGAATGGCCGGGCCGAAGGCCGCGCCGAAGACGCCCCAGGCGTTGGAAACCAGGCTCATGATGGATCCGGCATTGGGGTTGGCGGCAATGAGCATCGCGACCACGGAGATCGCCAGCACCACATACCGCCCCGTCCACAGCATTTCCTTATCGGTGGCCTTGTTTTTCCGGATCAGGGGCTTATACACGTCGCTGGAGAAAGCGGAGGCCGCGGAAAGCAGCTGGCTGTCCGCCGTGGACATGGAGGCCGCCAGGATCGCCGACAGCAGGATGCCGGAGATGACCCCGGGGAAAATCTTCCGCACCATGGTAATGAACACCAGGCTCTTGCCGGCGATCTCCTGATCCAGCCCCAGCATTCTCCGCCCAAAGACGCCCACCAGGACGGCGAAGACCAGAATCAGGGTGGTCCAGGTGATGCCGATGGCCGCGGATTTCTTCAGCTCCTTCTGGCTCCGGACGGACATAAACCGGATGATGATGTGGGGCATGCCGAAATAGCCCAGGCCCCAGGCCAGGCCGGAAACCACGTCCTGCCAGCTGGTAAAAAGATTGAAGTATCCGGGGGTTTCCGCGCTGATGGTTTCCACCGGAACCGTCAGGTGCGAGGCGGCAAAAATCGGGGCCAGCAGCAGGGCGCCCAGCATCAGCATGCCCTGGAAGAAGTCCGTCCAGCACACGGCGGAGAACCCGCCCAGGAAGGTATAGCTGACGATGATGCCTGCGGCCACATACATGGCCACCTTTTCATCCATGCCGATGACCGTGTGGAACAGGGTTCCGGCCGCCTTGATGCTGGAGGCCGCGTAAACCGTGTAGGCCACCAGGAAAATCACCGCGCAGATGACCTGCAGCGCGTAGGATTTGGATTTGAATCTTTTGGTCAGATACTGGGGGATGGTAATGGCATCGTCCGCCTTGATGGAAAAAGCCCGGAGGCGGGGCGCTTCCAGCGTCCAGCTCAGGGCGTAGCCGATGGCCAGCCCGATGGCGATCCAGACCTGCCCGATGCCCAGGGCATAAATCGAGGCCGGCAGGCCCATCAGCACCCAGGCGCTCATATCGCTGGCGCCGGCGCTCAGGGCCGAAACCCACGCCCCCATCTTCCGCCCGCCGAGGAAATAATCCTTTTCTCCCCCGGACTTCGTTTTGGCGAAGAAATAAATGCCGATGCCGACCATCGCCGCGAGATACAGAACAAAGACGACAATCTCGGATGTGCTGCTCATGGCATACACGCTCCCTTCTTTTTGATCCTCTGTATTTTAGTATGGTAAAGCGAAAAAGAAAAGTGAAATACATCGAAAGTGCAAAAACTCCGCCTCTCGCAGGGGAGAGGCGGACGGATTTGTTTTTCTGTCGATCCCGCGGATGCGGGCGTATGGATTTTCCGGGCCGCTGATGGCATCCGGAACCAGGTCAGCCTCAGCTCAGGCCGTACATACGTCTGGCGTTTTCATAGGTGTATTCCGCCACCTCTTCCGGAGATTCGCCCCGGATTTCCGCCAGCTTTTCCGCCACATAGCGGACGTGGCCCGGCTCGTTCCGGCGTCCCCGGACAGGCTCCGGCGCGAGATAGGGGCTGTCGGTTTCGATGAGCAGCCGGTCCCGGGGAACGATCCGGGCGGCTTCCCGCAGCTTTGGCGCCTTTTTGAAGGTCAGCGGCCCGGCAAAGGAGATGGAATAGCCCATGCGCAGGTATTCCTTCGCCGTCTCCGCGCTGCCGCTGAAGCAGTGCATGATCCCCCGGGTCAGCCGGTTTCCCATGCTCTTCATGATTTCGATCATGTCCCCATGGGCTTCCCGGACATGGAAGGCCACCGGAGCGCCGATCTCCCAGGCCAGAGCCATCTGGAGCCGGCAGACCTCCCGCTGAACTTCCCGCGGGCTCAGGTCGTAATGGTAATCCAGGCCGATCTCCCCGATGGCGGCGGCCTTTCCGGAAAGGAACCAGTCCTTCAGCCGGTCCAGATCCTCCTCCCGGAAGCCTTTCGCCTCATGCGGGTGCACGCCGACGGCGGCCACGGCGTCGGGATGGTTCATGGCATATTGGACGCAGGCCTCGGAGGTGGCCATGTCCGATCCGATGACGGCGTACCGGGCGACCCCCGCTTCCCGCATCCGGGCCAGCACCGCCTCCCGGTCCTCGTCGAAAGCCTCCTCGTTGACATGGCAATGGCTGTCAAACAGTTTCATCCAACGATCGCCCCGTCCTGCAGGCCTTCGCCCACGCTCAGGAGCCGGAGTTTCCCCTCCCCGTCCAGGGCGGAAAGGATCATCCCCTGGCTTTCAATGCCCGCGATCTTCCGGGGCGCCAGATTCGTGATGGCGATCAGCTGCTTTCCTTCCAGCTCTTCCGGCTGGTAGTATTTGGCGATGCCGCTGAGGATGGTGCGCTCCCCGTCCTTTCCGAAGGAGAGCCGGAACTGCAGGAGCTTGCTGCTCTTTTCCACCTTCCGGCATTCCAGCACCCGGGCCACCTGCATCTTGCATTTGGCGAAGTCGTCGATGCTGATGGTTTCCGGGAATTCGGGTTCCTCTTCCTTCCCGGCGGCCTTCTCGGGCTGTTTCTTTTCTTCCTTTTTCAGGTTCTTGTCCCCGTCCTTGCGGTTCTTCTTTTCCTCTTTGTCCGGCTCCGCGTCCCGGTCGATCTCCTTCTGGATATCCAGCCGGGGGAACAGGGCCTCGCCCTTGTGCACCCGCAGGCCTGGCGTCAGAACGGCGAAGGGCCGATTAACGGAATCCCAGGTCTTCATCTCCGGATCCTCCAGGCCCAGCTGCGCGAAGATCCGCTCCGGCGTCCGGGGCATGACGAAGCTGACGCAGACCGCCACCC
>CAMOGC010000168.1 GCA_946613955.1 uncultured Clostridia bacterium | reverse complement strand
GCCGGGCGCCGAAGGCCCGGGAAGCGAAGCGGACAGCGCGCGAACCCATCCCGGGAGAGACGCCGGAGAAGCGCCGGGGCGGGGAGAGCCGGCTCAGCCGCTGGTATAGTTTTCGAGAAAGCGGCGGGTGCGCTCCTGGGAGGGATGGTCGATCACGTCCTCGGCGCGGCCGTATTCCACGACCACCCCCTGATCCATGAACAGGACGTTCTGGGCGACCTGGCGGGCGAAGGCCATCTCGTGGGTCACGATGATCATGGTGGTGTTTCGCTCGGCCAGGGAGCGGATCACGTTCAGCACCTCGCCGGTCAGCTCCGGATCGAGGGCGGAGGTGGGCTCGTCGAAGCAGAGGATATCCGGATTCAGCGCCAGCGCCCGGGCGATGGCCACCCGCTGCTGCTGGCCGCCGGAGAGCTGATGGGGATAATAATCCATCCGCTGGGACAGGCCGACCTGGGAAAGGAGCGCTTCCCCCTTCTGGCGGATCTCCTCCAGGATGGTCTTTTTATGCTCCTTCCAGTCCGGCCGCTCCCGGGCGAGCAGCTCGCCGGCCAGGGTCACGTTCCGCAGGGCGGTATACTGGGGGAAGAGGTTGAAATTCTGGAAAACCAGGCCGAAATGCAGCCGGTTCCGCCGCAGCTCGTCGGCGGAGGGTTTGTCCTTGCGCTCCGAGTCGAAAACCGTGACATCCCCGACGCGGATCACGCCGCGGCTGGGGGTTTCCAGGGAATTCAGACAGCGCAGGAGGGTGGTTTTCCCGCTGCCGGAGGAACCGATGATGGCCAGGGATTCCCCCTTTTCCAGGGTAAAGCTGATGTCCCGGAGCACTTCCTGGCCGTCGAAGTTTTTTCCGAGGCCGATGACATTCAGGATGGGCATGGCGGATACTCCTTCCCGCGGCGCTTTTCGCCGCCGGATTTGCCGATCTCCCCGGGAAAGGAAGATCATTCAGAGAAAACAGAGAGAAAGCCGCTGATCCGCGGGGGAAGGCGGCGCGAAGGCCGGGCCGCTGATCCGCGGGGGAAGGCGGCGGCTCAGACCCGGAAATAATCCAGCTTCTTTTCCAGCCAGCCCAGCAGCAGGGTCATCAGGCCGTTAAAGAGGAGGAAATACAGCCCCGTCGAGAACAGGGGCCAGATCAGACCCTGCTTGGTATACCGCTCGGCCACCAGGACGATTTCGGAAATCCCGATGACCCGGGCGAGGGCCGTATCCTTGACCAGGGTAATGACCTCGTTTCCCATGGAGGGGGTGATCCGCTTGACGACCTGCAAAAGCACCACCTTGAAGAACACCTGGCTGCGGGTCATGCCCAGCACCTGGCCGGCCTCATACTGCCCCCGGGGGATGCTTTCCAGGCCGCCCCGGTAGATTTCCGAGAAATAGGCGGCATAGTTGATGACAAAGGCGATGAGGGCGGCGGTCATCCGCTGGCGCATGGGAATGCCCAGCAGCAGGCCCGGCGCGTAGAGGACGACGAAGAGCTGGAGCATCAGGGGGGTGCCCCGGATGATCCAGACAAAGGTCCGCGTCAGCCAGCGGACGGGGCGGAAGCGGGTCATGGAGCCCAGGGTAATGACCAGGCCCAGGGGAATGGCCATCAAAAGGGTCAGCACGAAGATCCGCAGGTTTTCCCAGAAGCCCCCGAAGAGGGATTCAACGATGGTGGTCATAGGCAGGGTCCTTTCCATACGAAAATGTCAGACCCCGGAGGGCCCGGGGTCTGACCGAAAAATGACGGGAGGGGAATCAGCGGGCGTCCGCGGGCACCAGCACGTCGGTCAGGTTATAGCGGGCGGCGATTTCGGCCACGACGCCTTCCTGATACAGCTCGGTAATGGCCTGGTCGACGATGGCGGTGGCGTCGCTGCCCTTGCGGAAGGCGATGCCGTATTCCTGCAGGCCGAAGTTGTTCTTCACGGAGAAGGACAGATCCGGATAATCGGTTCCCTCGCCCACCATGGCGACGGCGCCCACGCTGTCGATGACGGCGACGTCGGCCGTGCCGGCCTTGACTTCCATGACGGCCTTGGCCTGGGAATCCACGGCCACGTAGGTGCTCTTGGAGAAGAATTCCTTAGCGGACACCTGGACGGTATCGTCATCCGGGATGGTGCCCAGCACCTTGCCCTCGCCGGTGGAGCCTTCCTCGGAAACCACCGTCAGCCCCTCGGCGCTTTGCTCGATGGCGGCGATGCGGTCGGTTTTGGCGACGATGGCCTGCATGTTATACAGGTAGGGCTTGGAGACGCTCATGTTCTCCTTGCGCTCCTCGGTAATGGACATGCCGTTCCAGATAACGTCGATGTTCTTGGAATTCAGCTCGATTTCCTTGGCGCTCCAGTTGATTTCCTGGAACTCGATTTCCACGCCCAGCTTTTTGCCCACGGCCAGGGCCAGCTCGGTATCGAAGCCGACCAGGTTGCCGTCGGCGTCATAATAATTGATGGGCGGGAAGAGCGTAATTCCGACGATCATCTTGCCCTTTCCCTGGATATACGCCCAGTCGGAATCCTCCGCCAGGGCCATGCCCGCCATGGACAGCATCAGCATCATCGCCAGCGCCAGACTGATCAGCTTCTTCATCGTTGCTTCCTCCTGTTTATTGCTTTAGCACTTTAGCAAGATAAAACACCTTGCGGGTCGTACTATAGCACGGGAGGGGAACCCTTGTCAACAGGAAAGTTTGGGCCGGGCGGCTCGGAAAAGTCCGGAAAAAACGGCGGAAAAGCGGCGGGAAAGCGGCAGACCGCGCGGCGGAAAAGCGGCGGGGAAAGCCGCGGAAAAGGCCGCGAAATAAAGCGGCCGGGCGAAGGGCGGGAAAGCCGGTTGAAATCCAATTAACCTTGCGGTATAATAGGTTAAATGAAAGGAGGGCGGGGCCATGGCAATGATATCGACGAGAGGACGTTACGCGCTGCGGGTCATGGTGGATCTGGCCGAGCACGGGGGACGGGAGGATTATCTGCCCCTGAAGGAGATTGCCGCCCGCCAGGAAATCTCCGAAAAATATCTGGAAAGCATCGTGAAAAGCCTGGTGCAGGGAAAGCTGCTGCAGGGCTCGAGGGGAAAGGGAGGCGGATACCGGCTGAGCCGCGCGCCGGAGGAATGCACGCTCGGGAGCGTTCTGCGCCTGACGGAGGGCGATCTGGCGCCGGTGGCCTGCCTCGAGGAAGGGGCGCAGGCCTGCGACCGGGCCCAGCGGTGCCCGACGCTGCCGGTCTGGATCCGGCTCAACGGGCTGATCCGGGATTTTCTGGACAGCGTGACCCTGGCGGATCTGATGCGGGAGGGGGCCCCGGAAGCCCGGCTTTGACGAACCCGGCCCGGTTTTCGCGGACGGGGCCATGATCCGGGAGCCCTTCCGCCTTCGTTGACAGCGGAGCGC
>CAMOGC010000167.1 GCA_946613955.1 uncultured Clostridia bacterium | reverse complement strand
AGGATTTATTCCTTCAAATGGCGAAAGTTGATTGCGAGTCAGAGATCCTCAACCGGCTTTTATCGCGGATAGACGAGATCGTACCCTCTGTCAGGGAAGAGATCGTATCCATGTATACAGGGTCTGATATGTTCTGACATGAAGACACGGAGACGGTTCAACAAGAGGGATACAGGGTCGATTCCGGTTTCGGCCCCTTCAAAAAAGGTCGTGATTGCGTGAAAAAGGAACTCAGGATTATCGTCGGCGGTCTGCTGCTGATGCTGGTGATCGCCAGCGCGGTGTTTTTCGGGCTGTACCGCTTCCTGGATGTCCGGACGGAGAGGGACGTGCGGGAAATCGCCCGCGTCTTTCTTGGGGAAATCGCCGGGCAGGAATCCAGCCGGTACGAGGCCATCAAGGCCATCCGCTATACCCAGATCGATTCCATGCATAACGAGCTGGAAACCTCCGGCGCCGGAAACGACCCGGCGAAGGTCAAAAGCGTCCTGGGCCATTCCGCCGCCTTTCAGAATCTGGCCAACTGTACCCTGATCTCCGCCTCCGGACATATGCAGACCTGTTACGGGGATCCGATTGCCCGGCTGGGGGACGAATCTTTCCTCATGGAAAGGCTCGCGTCCGGCCAGAAGCAGATCGTGACCGGCGGCTGGACGGAGAAGGAGCAGATGATCATCTTCGCCGCTCCCTTCGCCGCCCCCATGGAGAACGGGGAAACCAGCGTCGGCCTGCTCTGGTGCAAGCCCATCTCCCTTTTCGCGCAGGTTATGAATCTGAACAACCCTGATTCCATGGTCTATTTCTTCATCATCCGCCGGGATACGAGCTATGTCATCCATACGGAAGAAACCGTGGAAGAAAATTATGACGAGCTGGTGCGGAAGCACGTGATTCCCGAAGGCGTCACGCCGGAGGAATGTATCGAGCTTCTCCACAACGCCATCGCCACCGACAGCGTCTTTACCATGCACACGCATTTTGTGGATGATTCCCAGAACCTGAACGTCCGCCGCAGCGTGCACGGCATGCCCCTGAAGGATTCCAACTGGTATCTTCTGTCGATTATTCCCTACGGCGCGCTGGATGAAACCATCGCGGAGATGGGGCATTCCCGCTCCCTCAGCATGCTCGTCGCGGTCTTCGTTCTCTTCGCGGCCCTGCTGGCGGTTTTCGGCGTTTACATCCGGATCGTGCGTCGCCAGATGACGCAGCTGGAAAAAGCCAGGAGCGTGGCGGAGTCCGCCAGCCAGGAAGCCCATCAGGCCCAGGAGGCGGCCGAAGCCGCCCGGGCGGAGGCGGAGGCCGCCAATCGGGCCAAGGGTGAATTCCTTTCCAACATGAGCCATGACATCCGGACCCCGATGAACGCCATCGTCGGCATGACGGCCATCGCCGGGGATCATATCGGGGATCAGGAGCGGGTGCGGGACTGCCTGAAGAAGATCTCTCTGTCCGGCAAGCAGCTGCTGGGGCTGGTCAACGATATCCTGGACATGTCGAAAATCGAAAGCGGCAAGATGACGCTCAATCCCGAGCCCCTCTCCCTCCGCCAGACCATGGAGACCATCTGCGACATCGTCCGGCCCCAGATCAAGGCCAATGGTCAGCTCTTCGATATTTTCATCCGGAACATCCTGGCCGAGGAGGTTTACTGCGACGGGCTCCGCCTGAATCAGGTGCTGCTCAATTTCCTGTCCAACGCCATGAAGTTCACCCCCGAAGGCGGTCGGATCGATCTGACCCTCTGGCAGGAGCCCTCCCCGAAAGGAGAAAGCTTCGTCCGCACCCATCTTTCCGTCCGGGATACGGGCATGGGCATGTCGGAGGAGTTCCGCTCGAAGCTCTTTACGGCCTTTGAGCGGGAGGATAACCTCCGGGTGCATAAAACCCAGGGCACGGGCCTGGGCCTGGCCATCGTCAAATACATCGTGGACGCCATGGGCGGAACCATCGAGGTTGCCTCCCAGGTCGGAGAGGGAACCGATTTCCATGTGACCGTGGATCTGGAGAAGGTCCCGGCGGATCCCCAGGAAATGGTGCTTCCGGACTGGAAGATTCTGGTCGTGGACGACAGCCCCGACCTGTGCGAAACGGCCTCCCTTTCCCTGCGGGAGCTGGGAACCCGGCCCGAAACCTGCCTGAGCGGGGAAGAGGCTCTGGAGAAGGTGCTGGAGGCGGATCGGAAGGGAGAAGGCTATTTTGCCCTTCTCATCGATTACCGGCTTGGCGGCATGAGCGGCATCGAAACCGCCCGCCGGATCCGGGAGCAGCTGGGGGATCGGGTGCCCATCCGGCTGATCTCCGCCTATGAATGGGCGGATATCGCGGAGGAGGCGGCCGCGGCCGGTATCACCGGGTTTATTCCGAAGCCCCTCTTCAAATCCACCCTGTATCGCGAGCTGAAAAAGCTCTCCGGCGAGGCGGAAGCCCGGGCGGCGGACTCTCCGGAAAGGACGGAAAATATCGCCGGCCTGCGCATCCTGCTGGCGGAGGATAACGACATCAACGCGGAAATCGCCTCCATGATTCTGGAGGAGAGCGGCTGCGCCGTGGAGCGCGCGGAGGACGGGAAAATCGCCCTGGATATGTTTGCCGCCTCTCCCCAGGGGTATTTCGACGCGATCCTCATGGATCTGCGGATGCCCCATATGAACGGCATCGAGGCCACGGAGAATATCCGCAAGCTGCACCGGGCGGACGCGGCCCGGGTGCCCATCATCGCCATGACGGCGGACGCCTTCGAGGAGGATGCCCGGAAATGCCTGGCCGCCGGGATGAACGCGCACCTGGCCAAGCCCATCGACATCGAGCTGCTGAAAAAGACCCTGGCGAAGCTTGTGCCCAGGGCGCGCCGGAAAACCTTCTGAAGCGTTCCGACGGATGAGGACGGAGTGTGAACGGATGCAGAATTCCCTTCGGACAGAAGATTCCGCGCGCCGGATTGTGGTGAACGCGCGCCTAAAACAGCGTTTGGGGCGATCCGCGCGAGGACAGAACGGCATTGACGCAAAAGGATGAAGGAGGAAAAAGAGCATGCTGACCATGGAAAAGCTGAAAAGCTGGGGGGCCGACGTCGATGATGGAATGAAGCGCTGCCTGAACAACGAGGCGATGTATCTCCGGCTGGTCAATAAATTCCTGCAGGCCGCCAGTTTTGAAAGGCTCCCGGAGGCGCTGTCCGCCCATGATCTGGAGGCCGCCTTTCAGGCCGCCCACGATCTCAAGGGCTCGGCGGCCAATCTGGGGCTGACGCCCATTCTGGGCCCGGTCTCCCGGATGACGGAGCAGCTCCGCGCCCGGCGGGAAATGGATTACGGGCCGGATCTGGAGAAGCTTCTCCGGGAAAGGGACGCGCTGAAATCCCTGGCGGAATAAAGGCACAGCAAAAGCGCCGCGGCATCCGCGGCGCTTTTGCTGTGCTTCCGTATTTTATGATCTCCCCTGCGCCTGCCGCGCG
>CAMOGC010000166.1 GCA_946613955.1 uncultured Clostridia bacterium | reverse complement strand
TCCCCCGCCGGATACCAGCACCGCAATGTTGACCTGACCCATGTTGCTCCTTTCCAGCTCCCCCGCGGAAGATTTTTCTGCGCGGAGGCCCACCTTTTGTCCAACCAGCAAGTAAAGATTATTCCTGAACGGATGTCCGCTATTCTGTCGAACAAGACAGTAGAACCGTCCCCGTGTCTTCGAAGAACCGTCCCCCTGTCTTTTCCCCTCTGTCTCAGAACCGGAGGTCGATTTTGCTTTCGCCTTCGGTGATTTCGCCGAGGAGCCAGGCTTCCTCGCCGTTTTCGCGGAGGACGCGCAGGGCGTTATCGGCCTGGGCCGCGGGCACCACGACGCTCATGCCCACCCCCATGTTGAAGGTGTTGAACATATCCCGCTCGGACACGCCTCCCGCCCTCGCGATCAGATCGAAGATCGCGGGGGTCCGGACGGCCGCGCGGTCAATCCGGGCGCAGAGGCCGTCCGGAATGCTGCGCGGGATGTTTTCGAAGAAGCCGCCGCCGGTAATATGGCTGATGCCCTTGACATCCGCCTCCTCCAGCAGGGCCAGCACCGGCCTGACGTAGATTTTCGTCGGCGTCAGCAGGGTTTCGCCCAGGCTCCGGCCGCCCAGCTCCTCCCGGGGAGACGTCAGATCCGCGTTTTCGATATCCAGCACCTTCCGCACCAGGCTGAAGCCGTTGGAATGCACGCCCGAGGATGGCAGCGCCAGGATTACGTCCCCCGCCCGCATGCGCTTTGGATCCAGGATCCGGTCCCGATCCACGATGCCGGTGGAATAGCCCGCCAGATCGTATTCGTTTTCGGGATAGAAGCCGGGCATTTCCGCCGTTTCGCCGCCGATCAGCGCCGCCCCGGCCTGGACGCAGCCCTCGCTGACGCCCTTGACGATCTGCTCGATCCGCTCCGGCACGTTTTTGCCGCAGGCGATGTAGTCCAGGAAAAACAGCGGCCGCGCCCCGCAGCAGATGATGTCGTTGACGCACATAGCAACGCAGTCGATGCCGACGGTGTCATGCCGGTCCATCCGGAAGGCGATCTTCAGCTTCGTTCCGACGCCGTCGGTCCCGGACACCAGCACCGGCCGCTTCATTCCCGAAAGATCCGGCTCAAACAGCCCGCCGAAGCCCCCCACGTCGGAACAGACGCCGGGGGTCTCCGTCCGCCGGATATGCTTTTTCATCAGCTCCACCGCCCGATACCCGGCGGTAATGTCCACCCCCGCCGCGGCGTAGGCTTCCGATTTCGAATTCTCGTACATCCCGGTCTCCTTCTTCCTTCCTCCCCATCGGGAGGGTCTTCGTCCCAGCGTCCCGCCGGATCATGTTCCCTGCCCGCCGCACAACGGCCGTTTTTCGCGCTCCGGCCCGCCGGCTTATTCCTTTCCGTCCCAGCAGTAGGTGCACAGCTGGCAGGGGTCCAGCCCAATGGCCTGCAGCACCCCCTCGAGGGTCTGGAACTCGAGGGAGGCAAAATGGAATTTATCGCAGATGGCCTTCCGCATCGCCCTTCCCCGCTCGGTGCTGCCGTCGGCGTATTCGGCGATATGATTCAGGCCTTCCTCCCCCTCCAGCTCCACGATGACCCGGCGGGCGATCAGCTCCATATCCGAATTCGAGCGGGAGAAGTTCAGGTATTTGCAGGCGTACATGATGGGCGGGCAGGCGCTGCGCATATGCACCTCCTGCGCCCCGTTTTCATACAGGAACTCCACCGTTTCCCGCAGCTGCGTTCCCCGGACGATCGAATCGTCCACGAAAAGCAGCCGCTTTCCCTGGATCAGCTCGTGCACCGGGATCTGCTTCATCTTCGCGATCTTGTCCCGGTCCTTCTGGGAGGCGGGCATGAAGCTGCGGCTCCAGGTGGGGGTGTATTTGATGAAGGCCCGGGCGAAGGGCCGGCCGCTGCGGTTGGCGTAGCCGATGGCGTGGGGCGTTCCCGAATCCGGCACGCCGCCCACGTAGTCGATCTCCGGCATGGCGCCGTTGCGGGCGTCGTTTTCCGCCATGATCGCGCCGTTGCGATAGCGCATGGCCTCCACGTTGACCCCCTCGTAGTTGGAGGTCGGATAGCCGTAATAGCTCCACAGGAAGGAGCAGATTTTCTTTTCCTTCCGCGGCGGCACCAGCTGGCGGCAGCCATCCGGCGTCAATTCCACCACCTCGCCGCTGCCCAGCTCCCGCTCGTGCTCGTAGCCCAGCTTCTGATAGGCGAAGCTTTCGAAGGAAACCGCCCATCCGTCCTCGCCGCGGCCGATCTGCACCGGCAGGCGCCCGTGACGGTCCCGCGCGGCGATCAGGGAGCCGTCCTCCCGGAGAATCAGGATGGACGCCGTTCCCACGATGGATTTCTGGGCGAAACGGATTCCATCGGCGAAATTGCTCTTCTGGTTGATCAGCGCCGAAAGCAGCTCCGTCTGGTTGACCCGCCCGCCGGTCATGGCGTCGAAATGGCCGCCGCTGAAGGACAGATAATGGTCGATCAGCTCGCCCGCGTTCTGGATGACCCCGGTCATGCAGATGGCGTAGGTTCCCAGGGAGGAACGCACCAGCAGGGGCTGGGGATCCGCGTCGGAAATGCAGCCGATGGCCGCCGAGCCCTTCATTTCCTCGAAGATATGCTCAAATTTCGTCCGGAAGGGGGCGTTTTCTATGCTGTGAATCTTCCGCTGGAGCCCGATTTCCGGATCCCAGGCGGCCATGCCCGCCCGCCGGGTTCCCAGATGGCTGTGATAATCCGTGCCGAAAAACACATCCAGCATACAGTCCCTTCGGGACGCGATACCGAAAAAACCGCCCATGGCTGTTTTTCCTCCCTTTTGTTTTCTTTCGTCCGGCCGGCCCGGCCGCGATCCCTCAGCGCCGATCAAGGCCCCCGGCGCCCTTCAGGCTTCGACCCGAGCCTGTCTAAGCCGCCCGGCGCCCTTCAGCGCCATTCAGCGCCGCGCCGAACCCCTCACAGCCGCTCCATAATCCCGGCGTCCTTGGCCAGCACCGCCGCCGCGTCCTTTTCCCGCTTCGCCCGCAGCTTTTCCGCCAGCTCCCCGTCCTCGACCGCCAGAATCTGGGCCGCCAGCAGGGCCGCGTTGGCGCCGCCGCCCACCGCCACCGTCGCCACCGGGATCCCCGAGGGCATCTGCACCGTGGAGAGCAGGGCGTCCAGCCCGTCCATCAGGGGGCCGGCGCAGGGAATCCCGATCACCGGCAGGGTCGTGTTCGCCGCCAGGGCGCCGGCCAGATGGGCCGCCATCCCCGCCGCGGCGATCAGCACGCCGAAGCCCTTCTCCCGGGCCGAGGCGGCGAAAAGCCTCGCCTCCTCCGGCGTCCTGTGGGCCGAATATACATGCGCCTCAAAGGGGATCCCCAGGGCCTTCAGCTGGTCCGCCGCCTTCTGTACCACCGGCAGGTCGCTGTCGCTGCCCATAACGATTCCGACTTTCTTCATCGCCTTCCATCCTTTCC
>CAMOGC010000165.1 GCA_946613955.1 uncultured Clostridia bacterium | reverse complement strand
CGCATCGAGGTTGTGATTCCCCGTCACCCCTCCGGGCGCTTGTCTGAGTCCTGCTGCAGCGGCGGCAATTCGTGGATGTCATAGGTGTCGTAATAAATCTGATAGGCCGTATCCGCGTCCCCCGATAGCTCGAGCAGCGCCCCGGCCTGAAACATGGGCGACAGCGTGCCGCTGGGCGCTGCCCAGGAGGCGTTGCTGACCACCCTGAGATCACGATCCCGCAGGATTGCTTCCGTACCGAAGAGAAGGACGCCCGTGGCAATGTGATAATCGCTGGAGATGATGGCGATCTGCTTTACCTGCGGATGCTGCTCCGACAGAAGGCTGAATGTATAGATCGCGTTCTGCGCAGTCGTCAGAGAACGATCCTCGACGACCAGGCGGGAAGGATCCACGCCCTGCTCTTTCAGCCATTCCGCCATTCGGCCCGCTTCCGTAGCCGTGGGGTTGTTCGCGGCCGTTCCGCCGCCGGTACAGACGATGACGGCGCGCGGATACTTTTTGGAGGCGGCGAGGGCGACTTTCAGACGCTCAACCAGCTCCTCGCGCATCGTGCCGTCCGGGTTCAGCTGAAATCCAAGCACAACCAAAGCCAGCGTGTCGTCCTCCGGCAGGCCGTCCGGGAGCTCCGAAAGGGTGGTGACCGGCGCTTGCCACAGGTCCATGACGCGGGTCCATTTTTCCCCGAGGGCCGGATCAAGCGCGGCCAGCTCCGCCAGCGCCTGCTCATCTCTGACGCCTGTCGACCCATAGGATACAACGATCCGCTCGATCAGCTGCCGGGTCAGTCCGCCGGAGGGCACGGCGCCTCCTTCCGGGCCATCTGCGAAGGACATGGCGCAGCTCAGGCAGAAGAGCGCCGCAAGCAGGAAAGAGACCAGGTGTTTTCTTTTCATTTTCATACCTCCGATGATTCATGCGTAACAGGAGTGTGTATCAGACGCGCCAGCTCCTCCTCCGCCAGAGCGGCAAAAAACCGGGCGGCGGGGAAGAGCGCGGCGGGATCCGCGGTAAAGGAGGGGTGGTGGTTATCGAAGCCGCCGCCCGTACCGACGCGGAACATGGCGCCCGGGGCGATTTTCAGATATTCGCTGAAGTCCTCGGCGATCATCGTCGGCGGGTTTACCTCCACCGCCAGCCCCACGCGCCGGGCGACCGCCGCCGCCCGCTCGCAGACGCCCGCGTCATTGACGACGGGATCGGGGCCGCATTCGTATTCCGTCGACGCCTCGCATCCATAGGCCCGGGCCGTATCCGCGGCCACCTGCTCCAGGCTTTGCCGGATCCTGGTCTGATCGGCCTTCGTCATGGTTCGCACGGTTCCCTCCAGCACAGCCGTTTCCGGGATCACGTTCCAGGTGTTTCCCGCCTCCACCCGGGTAATGGAAATCACCGCGCTGGCAAACGGGTCGGTTCGCCGGCTTATGATGGTCTGGAGGGCTGTGATGACGGCCGCCAGGGCGGGCACGGGATCCGCGCCGAGCTGCGGCTGGGCGGCGTGACAGCCCTTTCCCGCAATCCGGATCAGAAAGCGGTCCGCCGTGGCCATGACCGGGCCAGGCCGGATGCCCAGCGTTCCGGCGGGATAGAAGGGATAGGTATGCCCGGAGAGAAAAAGCCGGACGTCGCTCAGCAGCCCTGTGGCGATCATCATCGCGGCGCCCCGGTTGACCTCCTCGGCGGGCTGAAAAATCACCTTGACCGTGCCCGGCAGCGCGCATTCCCGCTCTTTGAGCATCAGGGCCGCGCCCAGCATGCAGGTCGAATGGAAATCGTGGCCGCAGGCGTGCATGACCCCCGGGCATTCGGACGCGTAGGGGAGACCGGAAGCCTCCTCAATCGGCAGGGCGTCCATATCCGCCCGCAGCGCGACGGTAGGCCCCCGGCCCGTACCCAGCACCGCGATCAGCCCTGTCTCCAGGCCTGTATCCAGCATGCGCACGCCGCTTTCCGCCAGAAGGCCCCGGAGATACTCCGTCGTCCGCCGCTCCCGCATCGCCAGCTCCGGATGCCTGTGCAGCCATTTGAACACATCGATCAGAAGACGCTCTTCCACTTTTTCTTTTCCTCCGCGCGCATCGTGACACAGGCAACGAGAAAAGGGGAAACGCTCTCAGCGCCTTCCGCCGTCGTCCCTGAATACTCTGGTTCCCCTGACATATTTCGCGCGGATCCCGAACTGATCCAGCCCGAGATACACGGCCCGCTCCAGGCGCTCCGCCAGGGTCAAGGCATAGGGATGCCGGATCAGGGAATCATCCAGCACGATCGCGTCCAGCTCGTAGCCCGGCTCGAAGCTGCCCACCCGGCCGAAGAAGGATCCGCCTCCCTTGGTCGCGAGGTAGAAGGCCTCCGGGAAGGAAAGGGGAAGTGCCTCGGAATCCAGATAGCGCCAGCGAAGCTTCGAAACCTGAATCGCGTCCGTGATGGCCCGGAACATGGATTCCGTCTGCCCTCCGGCCACATCGCTGCCCAGCCCTACGCGGATGCCCTTTTCCAGATACCGCCGGATGGGGGCGATGCCGGAGCAAATATTCATATTGGAGTTCGGGCAGTGGGCGACCCAGACGCCGTTTTGCCGGATCCGCTCCACCTCCTCGGGGGTGGAATAAACGCAGTGGGCCATGACGGTTTTTGCTTCCCCGCCGAAGAGACCGAACCGCTCGTACCCCTCCCCGTAAAAGGCGGCCGAGGGAACCAGCTGCCTGACCAGCTCCACCTCTTCGGGATTTTCGGACAGGTGGGACTGAACCGGAAGATCATAGGCTTTGCGGACCTCGGAAAGCTCCCGCAGCAGCGCGTCGGAGCAGGAAGGAATAAAGCGCGGCGTCAGAATCGGCATGGTGCGCCGATAACCGCGCTTGACCGCGCCGTTGACAAAACCGAACGTGTCGAAGGCGGAGGCGTCCGGAGACGGCTCCCGCAGCTCATCCGGGGCGTTCCGGTCCATATTCACCTTCCCGACATAGCTGACGATACCCGTATTTTCCATCAGATCCATCAGCAGCAGCGTGGCCTCCCGGTGAATGGTGCCGAAGATGACGGCCCGGGTGGTGGCGCTTCTTTCCATCTGACCCGCGAAGAGCCCGTAGGAGAGGGAAGCGTAATCCAGGTTCACATATCGGGCTTCTTCGGGGAAGGCATACCGGTGGAGCCACTCCAGCAGCTCGCAGTCCATCCCCGTTCCGCGGAAGGAATACTGGGGCGCGTGGGTATGAAGATCCACCAGGCCCGGAATGATCAGCGCGTCGCCGTAGTCCGTGACCGGGATATCCCAGTATTCCTCGGGAAGGGACTGGAATACGCCCTGGCATATGCCGTCCCGGCAGATCAGATATCCGCGGGGGACGGTTCTCAGTTCCTCTTTTTGCGAGGTAAACAGGATATTACCCCGGATGACTAACTGTTCCACCTGATCATCTCCTTTACCATGCGGCGCCTCCGCCGCGGCCCGGCTGTTTTTCCATCCCGGAGAGGAAGGCCTGAATCCGATCCCGGACGTTTTGCCGCAGATTCTGTTTTCCTTCCTTCCTGCTTTC
>CAMOGC010000164.1 GCA_946613955.1 uncultured Clostridia bacterium | reverse complement strand
CCATGTTGTGGCTCGGGGGAACCAGCAGCCCCTCGCAGGAGGAGGTGATGGTGACCGCGGTGGAGAAGTCGGCGTCGTAGCCCTGGTCCACCATCATGGGAATCAGGATGGAGCCCAGGGAGGCCGTGTCCGCGGAAGCGGAGCCGGAAATGCCGCCGAAGAAATAGGAGGCAACGATGTTCACCATGGCCAGGCCGCCGTGCATCCAGCCGACCAGGGAATTGGCCAGCGCAATCAGCTTATCCGAGATGCCGCCGGTTCCCATCAGAACGCCCATGGTTATGAAGAAGGGAACCGCCATCAGGCTGAAGGACCAGACGCCCTTGACCATCTGCTGGGTCAGGGTCTGAAGCGCCTGCCCCATGGACATCATGCAGAAGATGGTTGAAAGGCCTACCGCGTAGGCAATAGGGAACCGGAGCAGGATCATGATCAGGAAGCTGCCCAGAAGGATCAGGGTGGATAAGGATTCCGCATCCATGCTCAGGCCACCTCCTTTTTCTGTTCATCCGGAAGCCAGAACTTTTCCAGATGAAGGAAAATCTGCTCCAGCTCGAAAATAATCATGCTCACGCCCGCCACGGGCACCGGCAGATACATCCAGATTTTGCTCAGCCCGGGCATGGACGCGTACTTCGCGATGGAGGCCACGGGCGTGTTGCAGAACTTGATGCCGTAAACCACCAGGAAGATGCCCAGCACCATGACCGCCACGTCCGCCACAATATCCATCACCTTCAGCACCGTGGAGGGCAGATAGCGGTCGAAGGCCGTCATGCGGATATGTGCTCCCCGGCGGATCGCCAGGCTGGCGGACAGCACCGTCATGTAAACCATCAGGGTCAGAACGATTTCCTCGCTCCAGTGCGGATCCGTGATGAAGGGGATATATCGCCCGGCCACCGACCAGCAGGTCACCACGATATCCCCGATCAGCAGAAGCTTACAGATAAACATCAGAACTTTGTAGGTCCAGTCATACAGCGGCTTGATTTTCTCAAGGCTGCGGAAGACCTGTGGAACATTTCCCTTGCTCAACAGTCACCACGCCTTTCCTTTGTTTTCTTAAAAAAAACGGGGACGTGGGGCTTCCCCACATCCCCGCCTGGGATGACCCTTTCGGATCCATTACTTCATGTCAACGATCTTCTGATAGGTTTCTTCCTCGCCGACGATGTTCTTGGACACGATGTCCTTGACGGCTTCCTTCCAGGGGGTCTTGTCCGGCACTTCGATGATCGTGACGCCGTCGGCCTTCAGGGTTTCCAGCACCTCGGCTTCCTTGCTCTCGGAAACCTCGCGGCAATGCTGAGAAGCATACTCCGCGGCTTCCATAACCCAGCCCTGCTGCTCGGCGCTCAGCTTGTTCCAGGCATTATCGGTGATAATCAGCTGGACAGCGCCCAGGGTATGGCCGTCCATCATGAAATAGGGAGCCACTTCCGGGAAGGCGTTGGACTTGTAGTTGGCAGTGGGCTGCTCGGCGGCGTCCACGACGCCGGTCTGCAGCGCGCTGTACAGCTCGGTGAAGGAGACGTTGGTGGGAGAGGCGCCCAGGCCCTGCACCAGGCCGACCATGACCGGGTCAGAGGAGACACGGATCTTCAGGCCCTTCAGGGAGTTGATATCGGTCACGGGGTTCTTGAAGAAGAAATGACGGAAGCCTTCCTCGCCGTAGGCCAGGCCACGCAGGGGCAGACCGACGTCCTGGGGCTCATTCAGAAATTCCTTGGCCAG
The DNA here is from genome assembly GCA_946613955.1 of uncultured Clostridia bacterium. Next base: position 1,812 of record CAMOGC010000164.1, on the reverse strand, counting down.
ATCGCTGGTCGCGAACTTCCAGAAATGATCGCGGTTTTCAAACACATAGGGCAGGGACAGCAGCTTGGCCTTGTTGCAGCCGTACTGAGACAGCGCGAATGCGGAGATACGGGAAATATCCGTTACATTGCCGCCGCCCAGCAGGTTGTCCAGAATCTGATCCTCAGAGCCCAGCACACCGCCGGCCTGGATGTCGACCAGCACGGTTCCGCCGGAGATCTCTTCCAGCTTGGTTTTGAAGGCCGTAGCCATTTCGCCGACGATGGTTCCCTCAATGGGGTTCACTTCCGCGTAGGTCAGGGTGATGGGATCCGCCAGCGCGGCGGTGCATCCCAGCAGCAGGCACAGCGCGAGTACGAGACCGAGCAACTTTTTCATAGGATTACCCTCCCTTTTTATTTGAGCGGTTTGCCGCCCTTGAATGGGTCTATGATAGCACTTTCACATCCCGCTTGCAAGCGCTTTTTTGTCCTTCTTCGGTATTGTTTCTGTCCGAAATATGCATATCCACCGTGGTCTCCGTTTTTCTGGCTTCCTGTTCGGTTGCTCGTTTTTTTGCCGTTTCGCTCTTTTCGTTCCTTTGCTTTTTCCCCTTCCCTCTTGCGCCCCTCCGTTTTTTTCCCTATAATAGGCCCGTTTGAAAGGGGGCAGAAAAGGATGCGGGAATCTCCCATCGTGATCCCGGTGAAACTGGATGAAAAAACATTCCGGCGCTTCGCCCGGTTTGATATGCTCCGGCTGCGGAAAAAATGGGTTCGTCCGGTGGTCTTTGCCCTGATCCTTGTGGCCTTTGCCATGGTGGCGCTTTTTTCCCGGCGGGAGCAAAGCGGGCTGATCGCCGCGGTGCTGCTGGCGGTGGGGCTCGGTCTTCCCCTGGTCTACTTCGGCTCCTTCCTTTCCCAGGTCAACGTTCAGGCCATGCGGTATAAGCTGAAGCCGCCCCGGGCCGTCTATACCGTGACCCTGGCGGAGGACTGCGTAACCGTCCATAACGACCAGAAGGCCGAGGAAAACCTGAAACTGAGCTGGAAGGAAATCCCCCAGGCCTTCCGCGCCCGAAAGTGTATTTATCTCTATGTCTCCCCGGCCCGGGCCTTCCTTCTGCCGGAGGGACAGGCCAACGTCCCCCAGGATCAGGTCTGGCAGACGCTGACGGAAAAGCTGGGGCCGGAAAAATGCCGGAAGGTCTGATCTGCCATCTGCCGCCCGGAAAAAGCTGTTCTTCCTCAGGTTTTCCATCCTTAAGGAGAAACAGGTGTCCCTCGCGCGGACGCAATCGGGCGCAGCCGGGTGCAAAAGCATTCTGAGCCGCGGCGCTGCTCCTGTGGCCGCGGCTGGAGCCCGGTCAGTTCCCGCGATAAGGGAACAGAGAATCATCAATCCCATGGCAGAAAAAACTGCCATGACAGAAAAAGAGGTGTTTTATATGAAGGGCATTGTCAGGCATCACGGAGACACATTTGTGCAGGATCTGGGCGGCGGGAACACCCGTCGGATTCTCGCCTGGAACGACCAGCTGATGGCGGTGGAAGTCGGTTTTGACAAGGGAACCGTCGGCGCCGATCATACCCATCCCCATACCCAGTGCAGCTATGTGCTCAGCGGAAAGTTCTCCTATTCCGTGGAGGGCGAGGCTGTGGAGCTCAACCCCGGGGATTCCATCATCGTCCCCTCCGGGCTGGTTCACGGCACCGTCTGTCTGGAAGCCGGAACGCTGCTGGATATCTTCACCCCCTGCCGGGAAGACTTCCTGAAGAAGTAAGCGGACTCGCTCCAGCCCCGAAGCCTTCCTCCGGGGCTTTTCCGCCCGAA
>CAMOGC010000163.1 GCA_946613955.1 uncultured Clostridia bacterium | reverse complement strand
TCCGCCAGCTGGTGGAGGGCGGCTACGTCTCCGGATGGGACGATCCCCGGATGCCGACCCTTTCCGCCATGCGCCGCCGGGGCTATACCGCCGCCTCCATCCGCCGCTTTGTGGATCTGATCGGCATGAGCAAGGCCGATTCCGTGGTGGATTTCGCCGTCCTGGAGCACTGCGTCCGCGACGATCTGGGCGAAACCGCCCCCCGGGCCATGGCGGTGCTGGATCCCCTGAAGGTGGTCCTGACCAACTGGCCGGAGGGCGAAACGAAAACCGTGACCCTGGAAAACCATCCGGATCACCCGGAGATGGGATCCCGGACGCTGCCCTTTGCCCGGGAGCTCTATATCGAGCGGGAGGACTTCATGGAGGTTCCCGCGAAAAAATACCAGCGCATGTTCCCCGGAAACGAGGTGCGCGTGAAGGGGGCCTACATCGTCCGCTGCGACGGGTGCGAAAAGGACGCGGAGGGCAACGTGACCGCCGTATACTGCTCGGTGGATATGGATTCCTTCTCCGGCAGCGCCGGCGCCGACCGGAAGATCAAGGGGAAAACGCTCCACTGGGTGCCGGCGGACGACTGCGTGCCCTTCGAGGCCCGGCTGTATGAGCCGCTGCTTTCCGAGGATCTGGAGGATGAGGCGGAGGACGCCCCCGATAAGAAGGACTTTATCTCCCGCCTGAATCCCGACAGCCTGACGGTGCGCCGCGGGCTGTGCGAAAAATTCCTGGCGGAGAGCGATGTCGGCGCGTCCTTCCAGTTCCTGCGGACCGGGTATTTCTGCAAGGATCCGGATTCGACCCCGGCCCTCCCCGTTTTCAACCGCACCGTCGGTCTCCGGGACACCTTCGCGAAGCAGAGCAAATAATCAGGAGGTTTTTTCCATGCAGGTTCGAACCCGTTTTGCCCCCAGCCCCACCGGCTTTCTTCATCTGGGCGGTCTGCGCAGCGCCCTTTACGGCTATCTTTTCGCCCGCCAGAACCACGGCGCCTTCATCCTCCGCATCGAGGACACCGACCAGGAGCGCTATGTCGAGGGCGCGACCCAGGTCATCTATGACACCCTTCGGGACTGCGGCATGAACTGGGACGAGGGCCCCGACGTGGGCGGGGAATACGGCCCCTATATCCAGTCCCAGCGGAAGGATCTTTATCTGCCCTACGCGAAGAAGCTGGTCGCCTCCGGCCATGCCTACTACTGCTTCTGCACGAAGGAGGAGCTGGCGGAGCGGAAGGCCGCGGCCGAGGCCCGGGGCGAGGTTTTCAAATACGACAAGCACTGCCTCCATCTGACCCGGGAGGAGGTGCAGGCGAAGCTGGACGCGGGCGTCCCCTACGTCATCCGCCAGAACGCGCCGACGGAGGGGGAAACCTCCTATCACGATCTGGTTTTCGGCGACATGACCTTCCCCAACGATTCCCTGGACGACATGGTGCTCATCAAGCAGGACGGCATGCCCACCTATAATTTCGCCAACGTCATCGACGATCATCTGATGGGCATTACCCATGTGATGCGGGGCATGGAATACCTGTCCTCGACGCCGAAATACAACCTGCTCTACGAGGCCTTCGGATGGGAGATTCCCCAGTATATCCACATGCCTCCCGTCATGCGGGACGAGCACCACAAGCTGTCCAAGCGGGACGGGGACGCCTATTATTCCGATTTCATCGCCAAGGGCTATCTGTCCGAGGCCATCATCAACTATCTGGCCCTGGTGGGCTGGAACCCGGGAACGGACCGGGAGTTCTTTACCCTGCCGGAGCTGGTCGAGGCCTTCGACGTCCGCCGGATCAACAAGGCCCCCGGCATCTTCGACGTCAATAAGCTGACCTGGTTTAACGCCGAATACATCCGCCGCCTTTCCCCGGAAAAATACCTGGCCCTGGCCACCCCCTGGTTCGACCGGGTGCTGGCGGGACGGGGCATCGACTATCCCCGCCTGGCCGAGCTGATGCAGAGCCGGACCGAGGTCTTTAACCAGATTCCCGGCATGGTCTCCTTCCTGGCGGACATGCCGGAATACGACGTGGAGCTCTATACCCATAAGAAGATGAAAACCAACCCCGCCGTCGCCCTCTCCAGCCTGGAAATGATCCGTCCCGTGCTGGAGGGCATCGCCGACTGGAGCGAGCCGGTCATTCATGACACGGTGATGGCCGCCATCGCCGAAGCCGGGCTGAAGAACGGCGTCGTCCTCTGGCCCCTGCGCATCGCCATCTCCGGCCTGGCCAGCACCCCCGGCGGCGCCGTGGAAATCGCCTGGCTGCTGGGGAAGGAGGAAACCCTCCGCCGCCTCGACCAGGGGCTGGAAAAGCTCCGCGCCTTCGCCGAGGCGCAAAACGCCTGAGGACTCATCCCCTTCCGAGGGATTCGGCCCGCAGGGCCGGGAAAGGATAACGCATGATTAACCTGTCCTCCGATTATCTGGAAGGCTGCCATCCGTCCATCCTGCAGAAGTTGGCCGAGATTAACGATCGCCAGCTCCCGGGATACGGGCAGGATCCCTGCTGCGAGGAGGCGGCCGCCGACATCCGCCGGGTGTTTGAATGCCCGGACGCCGACGTGCATTTCCTCGTCGGCGGAACCCAGGCCAACGCCGTCGTCATCTCCAGCATCCTCCGGCCCTACGAGGGCGTCCTCTGCGCCTCCACCGGGCATATCAACGTCCACGAAACCGGCGCCATCGAGGCGACGGGACACAAGGTGCTCCCCCTTTCCGAAAAGGACGGGCGGATTTCCTCCGCCCAGATCAGCGTCGCCGTCGCCCTGCAGGGGGACGACGAGCACACCGTCCGCCCCGGGATGGTCTATATTTCCCAGTCCACGGAGCTGGGAACGGTGTATAACCTGACGGAGCTGAAGGATCTTTCCATGACCTGCCGCCAGAACGGGATCTACCTCTACGTGGACGGAGCCCGGCTGGGATACGCCCTGGCCTCCCCGGTCAACGAGCTGGAGCGGGGGGATCTGGCGAAATACGCCGACGTCTTTACCGTCGGCGGAACCAAGCAGGGCGCCCTCTTCGGCGAGGCGGTGGTCATCGTCAATCCCGAGCTGAAGCGGAATTTCCGCTATATGATGAAGCGCTCCGGCGCCCTGCTGGCCAAGGGGCGGCTGATCGGCGTTCAGTTCAGCGCCCTGCTGAAGGACGACCTGTATTTCACCCTGGCGAAGCGCGCCGTGGATCAGGCCATGCGCATCCGGGAGGCGCTGCTGGCCAAAAACCTGCCGATGCTGGTGGACTCCCCGACCAATCAGCTCTTCCCCATCCTGGACGACGAGCAGCTGGAAGCCCTGGAGGAAAATTTCATCTTCTCCCCCTGGGAGCGGGTGGACGAGGCCCATACGGCCGTCCGCGTCTGCACCTCCTGGTGCACGCCGGAGGAGCACGTCGCCGCCCTCATCGCCGCCATCGGGAAGCTGTAAGCCCCGGGTTAAATATCCGGCAGGCGTTGTGACTCAACGCCTGCCGGATTTTTTTGCGTTCACTCCCCGGCTCCTTCATGGAGCCGTAAAATGAAGCCGGAAACGAGGCTGCCAGCAGAGCAGGGGGGATAATCTGATTTGCTTTGCTGAATCATGCTGCTTCATTGGCAGGATTTTTTTGAAGAAGAGAGAATTACCGAAAGGAACCCATGAAGCAGATGAACGGGATGATCTGTCACCGGTAATGGATATGAACCAGAATCCACAGCGGA
>CAMOGC010000162.1 GCA_946613955.1 uncultured Clostridia bacterium | reverse complement strand
GAAAACAGAGAGAAAACGAAGGGAAGGGGTTCCAGAGATTGCTTTTTTCTCCCGGATCGCTTAAGATAATCCGGAAATCGCGGATGGCTTGCCCCGCGGGTCCGGAACCCATTCCGACGGTTTCCCGAGGGACAGGAGAGGAGAAACGAACAATGATTATCGTTTTGAAGGATCATGTCAATGAGAAGCAGGTCAAAAACCTGACGGACTGGCTGGAGGGAATCGGCTTTCATCTCCATCTTTCCCAGGGCCAGAACCGGACCATCATCGGCCTGATCGGGGATACCAGCCGCCTGGATACGGATGTGATCAGCTCCCTGGACGTGGTGGAGAGCGTCAAGCGCATTCAGGAGCCCTTTAAAAGCGCGAACCGCAAATTCCATGAGGACGACTCGGTCATCGACTGCGGCGGGGTTAAAATCGGCGGAGGCCACTTCCAGATCATCGCCGGCCCCTGCTCGGTGGAATCCAGGGAGCAGATTATTTCCGTCGCCCGCTCCGTACAGAAAAGCGGCGCGGGGCTTCTGCGGGGCGGGGCCTTCAAACCCCGGACCTCTCCCTACGCTTTTCAGGGGCTGCACGAGCAGGGGCTGGAGCTGCTGAAGGAGGCCAAGAAGGCCACCGGGATGCCCATCGTAACGGAGATCATGGAAGCCTCCCATCTGCCCCTGTTCGAGGATGTGGACGTGATCCAGGTCGGCGCCCGGAATATGCAGAATTTCGAGCTGCTCAAGGAGCTGGGACAGACCCGGAAAACCATCCTGATCAAGCGGGGGCTGGCCAACACGCTGGAGGAGCTGCTGATGAGCGCGGAATATGTCATGGCCGGCGGCAACAACAACGTGATCCTGTGCGAACGGGGCATCAGGACCTTCGAAACCTATACCAGGAACACGCTGGATCTTTCCGCGGTGCCGGTGCTCCGCCGGCTGACCCATCTGCCCATCATCGTCGATCCCAGCCACGGAACGGGGCATGCCTATCTGGTCAAATCCATGGCGATGGCGGCCGCGGTGGCCGGGGCGGACGGGCTGATGATCGAGGTGCACAACGACCCGCCCCACGCCCTGTGCGACGGGAAGCAGTCCCTGACGCCGGAACAGTTCGACGACCTGGCGAAGAGCGTGCGGAACGTGCTGCCCTATGCTGTAAGATAAGACCCGGCGGAGGCGCTTTCCCCGCGAACGGAGGACGGGCATGCTTCGGCGGCGGAGAGAGCCGAAGCCTGGCCGGGGCTGGAAATCAAAACCGCCCTTTCCGGCGGAAAAAGGAGAAAACACGCGATGAAGATCGGAATTGTGGGCCTGGGGCTGATCGGCGGCTCCCTGGCCATGAGCATCCGCAAACATACGGAGCATACCGTGTTCGGGTACGATATCGACAAGCGGGTCATGCTGCAGGCCCGGGCCATGGAAGCGATCCATGACGCGCTTGACGATGAGATGCTGCCGGGATGCGACGTGGTGCTGGTCTGCCTGTATCCGGAGCAGTGCGTGAGCTATATCCGGGATCACGCTGCCCTTTTCGGTTCGAAGGCGCTGGTCATCGACTGCGCGGGGGTGAAGCGATATGTCTTTGACCGGATCGGCCCCCTGAGCGAGCGTTATTCCTGGAGCTACATCGGCGGGCATCCCATGGCCGGCCGGGAGTTTTCCGGCTTCGCTTCCGCGCGGGCCAATCTGTTTGAAAATGCCTCCATGATCCTCTGTCCCATGGCGGACGTTTCGATCGAGGACCGGGAGCGGGCCAAGCAGTTTTTCCTGGAGAGCGGGTTTAAATCGGTGCGCTTTACCACGCCCGAAAACCACGATGAAATGATCGCCTATACCAGCCAGCTGGCCCATATCGTCTCCGGCGCGTATGTGAAAAATCCTCTGTCGGCGCTTCACAAGGGCTTTTCCGCGGGAAGCTTCCTGGACATGACGCGGGTGGCCCGCCTGAATGAAAACATGTGGACGGAGCTGTTTCTGGAAAACCGGGATCTGCTGCTGCCCGCGCTGGACGACCTGATCGCCCGGCTGACCGAATACCGGGAGGCGCTTTCCTCCGGAGAGGCGGAGAAGCTCAGGCCGGTGCTTCGGGAGGGAAGAATCTGCAAGGAAGCGCTGGATTAAAAAGACAAAGCCTCCGATCAGCGGCTGCCGCTGAAAGGGCCGGAACGACGCGCGATAAACGAACCCCGGGTCTTTACGACCCGGGTGGTTTTGATTCCGGCATTTTGTCAAAAGAAACCGCGCGGCGAAAACGCCGCGCGGGCAGGCCTGCGGGGAATTACTTATGGGAGGGAGAACGGGCCCAGTCGTAATTCTTCAGATTCATGTTCAGATGGCGGGGCAGACCGTCGACCATCATGGGCTGATAGTGGCCCTGAATCAGGGGGCTCACATAATCGATGAACTCTTCCGTCACATAGTCGCCGGTTTTGTTGATCCACTTGAGGGGAACCACCTTTTCGCCGTTGGCGATGCGATGGACATCGTAGACGCCGGTGGCGCTCTGGTAGGGATCGTCGGACACCCGGTCGATCACGACCATGACGCCGGAGCTTCCTTCATCGGCGGCCTTCACCGTGGCGCCGCCGACGTTGTAGGCTTCGTCCACGTCGATCTTGCTGGCCATATGGGCCGCGGCACGCTGCAGGGTGGAAAGCTCAACAGCCCGGGTTTTGCAGCCCAGCTCGTTGTGGACCACATCCGCCAGATAGGCGGCGGTCCCGGTCATCTGGATATGGCCGAAGGCGTCCTTGGTGTTGGAGCCGGCGGTGTTTTCACAGACATACTTGCCGTCCGCGGTTTTGATTCCCTCGGAAACAACCGCCACGACCACGTCCTTCTTTTCCAGCAGGGCCTTCACCTTGGCGACAAATTTCGGAATATCGAAGGTTACTTCCGGCAGATAGATCAGATCGGGGCCGGCACAGTCCTCGCTGCGGGAGAGGGCGGCGGCGCCGGTCAGCCAGCCCGCGTTGCGGCCCATGACCTCCACGATCGTCACGTTCTTCTTCTTATAGGAGAAGCCCATGGCGTCGCAGATGATTTCCTTGGTCGAGGTGGCGATATACTTGGCGGCGCTGCCGAAGCCGGGCGTATGATCGGTAATGGCCAGGTCGTTATCGATGGTCTTGGGGCAGCCGACGAATTTCTGCTTCGCGCCGGTCAGCAGGGAGTAGTCGAACATCTTCCGGATGGTATCCATGGAGTCGTTTCCGCCGATATAGATGAAAACTTCGATATCCAGCTTATCCAGCAGCTTGAAGATCTTCTCGTAGACCGTCACATCCTCGTGGATTTCCGGCAGCTTATAGCGGCAGGTCCCCAGGAAGGCGGAGGGCGTCCGCTTCAGCAGCTCCAGGTCCAGCTCGTTCTTGATATAATCCGAGAGATTGACATACTGCTCATCCATGAACCCCTGGATGCCGTACCGCATGCCGTAAACATTGGAGTAGCCGCGCTCCATGGCGGTTTTATACACGCCGGCGAGGCTTGAGTTGATGACGGCAGTCGGTCCACCGGACTGCCCGACGAGGACGTTCCCTTTCATTGTTCGAAGCTCCTTTCAAAGATGCGTTGATCCCCATGCGGGGAGGACGGACCGGAAACGGCCCCGTTTCAGGACCTTTCCTCCCGGCGGCCCCCTTCTTGAGACCGCCAATTACGGGAATTATATCACTTCGCCCGATGGGACGCAATCCTTTTTCTTCCCGAGTGCAAAAACAGGACAAATGCAAGGGGCGGTCTTGCGGGAGG
>CAMOGC010000161.1 GCA_946613955.1 uncultured Clostridia bacterium | reverse complement strand
AAACAAAAAAAGGACGCCAAAGGCATCCCGTTTGCTCCCTGAGGCGGCGAGAGGCCGTCCAAAGAGCCGAAAAAGCGTGCGAGCGTGACCGTAAGCCGGGTTCTGTATGGGGCGGTCATCTATCCAGGCCGCGCGTTACCGCGCGGCTCAAGCGACAGCGGAGGACGCGGCGAGCAGCCGGCTTGCCTCCTTTGCGTCTTGCACCGGGTGGGGTTTACAGCGGGAACGGGTTACCTCGCCCCCGGGTGAGCTCTTACCTCGCCTTTCCATCCTTACCCGCGGCTTTCGCCCCGGGCGGTTTCTTTCTGTTGCACTCTCCCTGGAGTCGCCTCCGCCGGCCGTTAGCCGGCACCCTTGCTCTGTGGTGCCCGGACTTTCCTCATGCCCGAAGGCACGCGGCCGCCTGTTCACCTCGCACGGCGCTCATTGTACCCTCATTCCCGCCCCCTGTCAATGGGCCCGTCTCCATCGGATGACGCGGGGCTTTCACGGCATCACTGCGGGCGCCCGCTTTTCTTTCCCCTTGTCTGAAGGAAGCAGAGCGTGGCCTGGCCGCATGATCACGGCACTCGCGTCCCTTTCCCGCGGCGCCAAAGCCGCGGTTTTTTTCAAAACAATCCATTCGGAGGTATTGCTGATGAAAACCTATGAACACTCCTTTACCCTTCGCGTCAGCGACTGCGACGGAAACAACCGCTGGCGTCCGGGCGCGCTCCTGGTGGAGCTTCAGGAAATCGCCGGGTATCATTCCGCCGCCATGGGCTTTGGCCGGGAGACGCTGCTGGAAAAGGGCATTGTCTGGGTGCTGGCCCGGACGGCCCTGCGGATGAACCGATATCCCTGCTCCGGCGAAAAGCTGACCGTCACGACCTATCACCGCCCCGCCCGGCACCGGCTTTATCCTCGTTTCTTCCTGATCCGGGACGGGGCGGGCGATCTGATCGGTACGGCCTCCACCCTCTGGGTGCTGATGGATGTGGAAACACGGCAAAGCGTTTCCCCGGACCGGCTGGACGCCCGCTTCCCGGACAACAGCGACCTGCCCGAGCCCATGCCCCTGCCCGGAAGCATTCCCGCCCTGGAAGGGGAAACTCTCGTCCTGCCTTCCCACGCGGTCTATACCGATCTGGATCCCAACGGCCACGTGAACAACACCCGCTATGTGGACTGGCTCTGCAACATTCTTGGGATCGAGACCCTGCGGGACAACCGGATCGCGGATCTGACCGTTCACTACAACACGGAAATCCGGCCCGGCCAGGAAATCTCCCTCCGTCTGACCCGCGCGGGCAGTCGATTCCATCTGGCCGGATTTTCCGGAGATAATCCGGAAAAAGCCTCCTTCGAAATCGGAGGCTGCCTGGCTTCCGTTCTGTAAACCCCGAGGGCTGATTCTTTTCCCTTTTATTTTTCTTCCGGCCCTCCGGAAGCGGCGAAAAGGATCTGATAAAGGGTATATCTGCCGGGCATGGCAATCAGGTCAAACACGGCTTCGCCCTCCTTTTCGTACAGGGGGAGGATCTCCCGGTTTTCAGGCTGAGCCCTCAGAGCCGCGGCGCCGCGGACATGCAGCCGGATCCGCTCCCGCTGGACCCCTTCCATCACATAGGGATAGAGAATGACCGTGTCATTGTCGTAAACAAACAGGCTGATTCGCGCCGGGCCTTCCAGCCAGACGCCACGAACCGGGAACTCCTGGCGGATCCGGCTGAGGGCCGTCCCATGAATCCGATAGAAGTCCGGATACGCGTCCGGCACCGTCAGGCTGTAGATTCTTCCCTCCGCGTAGGGGTCGCGCAGCAGGAGACCATAGCTTTCCTCGTCATGCGCGGCCTTGACCAGCGCCCAGGTTCCGTTATTTCTGAATTCCAGCACCGGGAAGGAAATCTCCCTGTCTCCCCGGGGGAAGACGCAGATGTTTTCCTTCTCCTCCACCCGATACCGCCCGGCGGAAACGTGTCGGCCGGTCAGGCGGATGGAAGTGAAGTTTTCCATGCCCCGATCCTTCACCGCGTCCCAGAAGCCGGATGTCACAATGGCATCCCCGCCGGTTTTCCTTAGCCACGCGTCCAGTTTCTCCAGCACCCGCGGATCGCAGGCGGAAGCCCGGGTCAGAAGCAGCTGGGTTCCTCCCTCCGGGAAATAGGGCGTGCAGACCACGGGCAGGCCATTCATGCCCAGATAGTCCTGCACGCTGTCCTCCCCCTGGCTGTTATCCGGCAGATAGCAGGGGATGCCGACAGGCTTCCCGGCGAAGTCCAGCAGCGCGTCCAGCCTCTCCAGCTGGAAGCCCAGCGCGGGCGTGAACGGGTGGTTCAGCATCGCCTGGAAGCAGAACATCATCAGTTCCTTCGGCCTGGAGAATGCCGTCAGGTACGCCTGCTCCAGATAGTGCTCGGTAATATGCATATCGAAGGGGTCGAACCACCCGCCTCCGTTGTGGTCCGGCCACATATTCTCAAAATAGGTCATCAGGCTGAAGCTCAGATACCGGGGCAGATGCTGATCCTGCGTCACCGGATCCCGGGTCTCCGTGCCGGTATACAGCGCGTCAAAAAGCTTTCTCTGCTCCGCGGGATTATAGCCCGTTTCCTGATAGCTTTCCGCCCAGTTCGGATACTTGATGGTGATTTTGCAGTTTGGATTGGCTTCCCTGGCCGGGCCGATAATATCCTCCTCGCTGATCCGGCGCAGCAGATCCAGCCGGTAGTCCTGCCAGCCGGCCGGGATGCCGTGCTCCCGGTTATAGGCATCGCGGGCCCGCAGGCATTCCTCGCAGGCGCAGTCTGTAAAAAAGAAATCATCGATGATGAATTCGTCAAAATGCGCGCCGATAAAACGGCACACCTCCCGAAGCTTTTCCCGCATGGCGGGATCGTTATAGCAGAAGGTGTCAAAGAGCCTCTGCTTTGGCTTTTCCCCCTCCGGGGTCCGGATCACGGTGGTCAGCCCGCCGGCCACCTCGATATCGTGCGCGTGCAGCACCTCGCGGATCATTTCGATCTGCTCATGCGGGGCCTGTACGCCTCTCCATGGCTCAAGATAGATTTTATCGATCCGAAGATACTTTTCAAAAAAGGCCAGCTGCTCCTCCAGCTCTTCCCGGGTCACCCGGGCCGCGGCCTGGGCCACAAAATAGGCAGCAAAGCGAAAATTCCTGTATTTGCCCATGTTTTTCCCTCCCACCTTTTTTCTTCTGGTTGGCAGAAGAATACAGCAGGATGCATACCGCGTCAAGCTCTTTTTGGGCCGGGTTTACGTCCGCCGCGGCCCTGCTCTATAAGGCCATCGGGCGCCGGCTGACCTGCGTTTTCGTGGACCACGGTCTCCTGCGCAAGGGGGAAAGCGACGCCATCCTCCGGGAGGAAATATCCCTGTCCGGGCTGGGCCGGCAGGTCAGCCAGTATTTTACCGTCCTGACCGGTAACCGCAGCGTCGGCGTCATGGGCGACGAACGCACCTATGACCACACCGTCGCCCTCCGCGCCGTCACCACCGACGACTTCATGACCGCCGACTGGGCCCGTCTTCCCTATGACCTCCTCGCCCGGATCTCCGCCCGCATCGTGAACGAAGTCCCCCGCGTCAGCCGCGTCGTCTTCGACATAACCACCAAGCCTCCCGCCAGCATCGAGTGGGAGTGAGCCGAAGCTTCGCTTCGACGGATGCTGGTTTCCTCCATTAACACCATGAAAGCCAAACAGGGAGAGTAATCTCAGGACAGAGGTTCTCTTGTCCGGATCTCCGGAGGA
>CAMOGC010000160.1 GCA_946613955.1 uncultured Clostridia bacterium | reverse complement strand
CCCCCCCCCCCCCCCCCCCTCGCGGGCCCCCCCCCCCCCCCCCCCGCCGCACAGGCAACCGATCCGCCCGCGACAGATCCGCCCGCGACAGATCCACCCGCGACCGATCCACCCGCGACCGATCCACCCGCGACCGATCCGCCCGCGATCGATCCGCCGGCAGGGGAGGCCCCCGTCGTCTTTTTCACCGAGCCGCCGGCGACCGATCCCCCGGCCGGGGATCCGCCCGCGGCGCCCGGCAGCCCCTCCACCCCCACGCCCCTTCCGCCCTCTGCGCCGGAAAACGAGCCCGAGCCCGTCGTCTGGTGGACGGATCCGCCCACGGATCCGCCGGCACCCCCGGCAGCGCCGTCCGTGACGGACGCACCGGCGGCGCCGGCCGACAGCCCCTCCGGGGACGCCTCCGGCGGCCATGGAGCCGGCAACGGAGGCGGCAGTGGAACCGGCGGCGGCAGCGGAGGCCTCCTGCCTCCGGGCGGGGATCCGCCCGCGGCCGATCCGGCTGCGCCTGCGGCCCCCACCTCCGCCCCGGTCGAGACAGCGGACCCCGGCACCAAGCCGCCCTCCGCGACCCCGGCGCCGGAAAACGCCGGCGGGCAGGACAAGGCTTCCACGCCGCAGGCCCCCGCGCCCGACCCCGAAGCGCCGGATCCCGGCGCCACGCCCGTGGCCCAGTGGGATCAGCGCCGCTTTCCCGCCTTCTCCGCCCGCTTTCCCTACCGTCGGATCCGGCTCCAGCCGCAGCCGGGCGTCCTTCGCCGCCCCGCGGGAATCCTGATCTGGCCGGCTCCGGAAGCGACGGACGCCGCGGAGGGCTCCCCGCTGCTGCTGCTCCTGAGCGGCGGCCAGCAAACCCCCTGATTCATCGCGCCCTTCGGCCGCGGCGCGGCCCGAAGCGCCTGAATATCGATCCCTGATGATTATGACTCGAAAGGATGTGTCCCCATGAAAAAGCTTCTTTCCTTCCTGCTGGCGCTGACCCTGCTGCTGACAGCGCTGGCCGTTCCCGCCTCCGCCGCCCGGCTGGCGCGGAACGCCTGGATTCAGAACGGCACCGACTGGTATTACTACGACGCCGCCGGCAACCTGCTGAAAAACGGCATGTACTATGTGGACGGCGCCTGGTACTACTTCAACACCAACGGCGTCATGGCCCACAACGTGGCCGTGACCCAGAACGGCACGGCCTATCTGTTCGGCCAGAACGGCGCCTGGACCGGGGTGTCCACCGCCACGCCCGGCTGGATCGTCCGCGGCGGCAAGACCTACTACGCCACCGTCGACCCCCGGGGGCTGATCTACTTCTACCGCCACGGCACCTTCCGCATCGACGGGCAGCAGTATGCCTTCCGCAACTATGAGCTGCTGACCGGCGGCTGGTATCAGCCCTGGATCGACGACGCGAATCCCGCCTGGGTTTACGCCAACGGCAACAGCACCCTGGCCACCGGCTGGACCAAGATCGGGAAGGAATGGTACTTCTTTGCGGAAAACGGCGCCATGTACGCCAACCAGTGGGCCTCCGGCGCGGGCGGCACCCGGAAGTATTTCATGAAGGGCGACGGCACCATCGCCACCGGCTGGCAGGACGTGCGCCTGGCCACCGGCAGCCAGGGGCCGGACTGGCGCTTCTTCAGCGCCGACGGCGTGATGCAGGTCGGCTGGCTGAAGGACGGCGGAAGCTGGTACTATCTGAACCCCGCCGACGGCAAAATGGTCGCCAACGCGCTGTGGGAAATCGACCGCGAGGTGTACGCCTTTGACGCCAGCGGAAAGATCGCCCGGGGCTGGTGGCGGCATCCCGTCACCGGAGACTACTACTACTCCGCGGCGGACGGCATTTACTTCTCCCGCTGGCTGAAGGACGGCGGCGCCTGGTACTACCTGGGCGAAAACGGCATCATGATGTCTGGCGGCTCCGCCACCATCGGCGGCGTGACCTATACCTTCGGTCCCAGCGGCGCGCTGATTCAGTAACCCCAAAACGCCGGACGGCCAGGCTCGCATGAGCCTGGCCGTCCTTTTTGTATATCTGCGGATCAGTCCTGATCCAGAAGATCCCACACGGAGATCTGTCCCCGTTCCCCGTCTCCGTCCCTTCCGGACGCCTTCCGGGCGGGGAGCTCCCGGCTGCCCTCCGGCTTCCGCGGCGCGCTGAGCGCCTGAATCCGCTCCTCCGCCCGCAGCAGCTCATCCGTCAGGGAGAGGACGGACAGCATGGCGTGGCTCCAGCCGGACGCGCCTGAACAGGCCTCCGTCCGGCGCAGGGTCTCATTGGCCCGCTGCTCCAGCGCGGAAAGATACTCCTCCGAATCGTCGGAAACAAACCGGCACGGCTGCCCGCCGATCACCATCGTTACGCTTCTCTTCTCCACGTTGCTTCCTCTCTCCCGGGCCGCCTCTCCCGCAGGGGAGCGGCCGCCCGCCTCAGGCGTCCCTGCTCCGTCAGGAAAGGCGCAGGGTCAGCTGATTGGGCAGCTCCTGGCCCTCGTTCCACTGATAGCGGATTTCCCCGGTGATCCCGCGGAGCACCGCCTGCGCCAGCTCGTCCCCCGTGCCCTGGGGATCGAAGCGCGGACCGCCGTAGCGAATGTCCCAGACCGCGGCCCCCGTTTCCTCCGAATACTCCGCCACCGCCTGGATGCGCGGATCCTTCAGCGACGGCAGCAGCACCCGCTCCACGGTTTCCTCAAAGGCCAGCTGAATGCGGCCGGCCGTTCTGGGCGCAATCTGGTTCCGGCTGCAGTAGGTCTGAATCTCGCCCGCCATGCCCAGGAAATCGTAATCCCGGCTCTCGATCTTCAGCTCCAGCACCTTCAGCTTCCGGATGAAGCGGCGGGTGTTTTCCCGCCGGGGATGATCGAAAATCTGCTCCGGCGTGCCGTCCTCGTAGATGCCGCCCTCATCCATGTAGAAGACCCGGTTGCAGATGGCCCGGGCAAAATTCATCTCATGGGTCACGATCATCAGGGTTTTGCCGGTCTTGGCCAGCTCCCGGATCACCGCCTGCACCTCGCCCACCATGGTGGGGTCCAGCGCGCTGGTGGGCTCATCCAGCAGGATGATCTCCGGATCCATGGCCAGGGTGCGGGCGATGGCGATCCGCTGCTTCTGCCCGCCGGACAGCTCGTCCGGATAGTTCAGCGCCTTCTCCGCCAGGCCCACCGTGCGCAGGAGCCGCATGCCCTCGTCATAGGCCTCCTGCCGGCTCTTTCCCAGCAGATCCATGGGGGAGAGCATGATGTTTTCGATCACCGTCAGATGGCCGAAGAGGTTGAAGCTCTGGAACACCATGCCCATGCGCATCCGGACCTTGCAGAGATCGCATTTCGGATCCGTGATTTCCACGTCGTCCAGCCAGATATGCCCGTCGGTCGGGGTTTCCAGCCGGTTGATGCAGCGCAGAAGGGTGCTCTTGCCGGTTCCGGAGGGCCCGATCACCGAGATGACGTCCCCGTCGTGAATCTCGACGTTCACATCCTTCAGCGGCGTCGCGTTCGGATATTCCTTTTTCAGATGCTCAATCTTAATCATGGAGATTCACCCCCTTCAGGATGCGCTCGCGCCTGCGCCGCTTCGGATCGATGCGGATGCGGATGCGGCTGACGGCGAAGCTGAAAAGTCCCTCCAGCACGAAATAGATCACGGTCACCGCGATCAGGGGGAAGAAGGCTTCATAGGTCCGGCTGCGGACGATATCCCCCATCTTGGTCAGATCCTGCACGGCGATGTAGCCCACGATGGCCGTGGCCTTGA
>CAMOGC010000159.1 GCA_946613955.1 uncultured Clostridia bacterium | reverse complement strand
CGTCCGAAGGACGGAAAACGCGCGGAACCGGAGCAGCCGGGAAGAAACGGACCGCTGCGCGTCCCACGGACTTGTCCGAAGGACGGAAAACGCGCGGAACCGGAGCAGCCGGGAAGAAACGGACCGCCGCGGGCGGACGCGTCCGAAGGACGGATTACACGCGAACCGGAGCGAAAGGATACAAACGGCCACGCGCCTTTGTATAGAAACAGACGAACAGGAGGAAGAAAGAATATGACGCTGGATACGGTAAAGAAAATGATCGCGGAGCAGCTGCGGGCGGACCCCGACACCATCACCGAGGAGACCCGGCTGGTGGAGGATCTGAAGGCCGATTCCGCCAATATCATGGTGATGATCATGGATCTGGAGGACAAATTCGGGATCACCGTCGAGGACGACCAGATCATGAAGCTGCGGACCGTGGGCGACGTGGTTCGGTATATCGACAGCCTGAAGTAAGGAAAGACGGGCGGCTATGGAAGAGCTGATGAACGCCCTGGGATACACCTTTCGCGACAAGGCCCTGCTTCGCCGCGCTTTGACGCACCCCTCCATGGGGAAAAAGGATAACCAGCGGCTGGAGTTTCTGGGCGACGCGGTGCTTCAGTACCTGATGAGCGACAAGCTGTATCGGGAGCATCCGGAGGATCGGGAAGGCGGCCTGACCCATCTGCGGGCCCTGCTGGTCTGCGAGGCGGCGCTGAGCCAGGTGGCGTCCCGGCTGGGCGTGGGAAAAGCGCTGATCATGGACAAGGGAGAGGCGCTGACCGGCGGCCGGGAAAAGCCCAGCGTTCTTTGCGACGCCATGGAGGCGATCCTGGCGGCGGTGTATCTGGACGGGGGCATGGAAGCCGCCCGGGGGGTCATGGAAAGATGCTGGCCCAGCCCGGAGGAGGTTTCCCGCCCCACCCAGGACAGCAAGGGCGCCCTGCAGGAGCTGCTGCAAAAGGGCGGCGGAGAGCCGCCGGAATACCGGATTACCGGACAGAGCGGCCCGCCCCACGATCCCCGGTTTGAGGCCACGGTCTACAAGGACGGAAAGCCGCTGGCCGTGGGCGTCGGCAACACGAAGAAGCACGCGGAACAGCAGGCCGCCGTTCAGGCACTGGCCCGACTGGGACAAAATGTGAATTAAATATTACAAAAAATTAAAAATCCTGTTGACAAAAGGCGAACGGGTGCGTAAAATTATGCTGTGTCGCAATCTGTCGGCGGGATTTTCCTTTTGCCCTGGAAAGCCGCCGCTCATGGGAAAAATCGGCGGGTGCACCGCCCGTTTCAAAACGCTTCCCCGGGAAGCCGGGGAAGAAAAATGGAGGTCGAGAGTATGTCCGGTTGGAAAAGGAGAATCCGCCGCGCGGGGATTCTGGCGGCCGCGATGGTAATGATCTGCGCGGCAGCCCTGGCGCTGAGCTATCCCTTCGAGACAACAACGACGGACTCGGTTCGTATGCGGGCGAGCGCGTCCACCCGGGCGACGGTGCTGCTTACGGTGCCCTCCGGGGGCAAGGTGGAGGTCACCGGGAAAACCGGCGGCTACTACAAGGTGCGCTATAACGGGAAAACCGGGTATCTGATGGCGAAATACGTCAATACCGACGCCTCCGCCATTACGCCCATTACGCCCGAAACGGTCAGCGGCTACCCGTATAAAACCGTGACCCGGGACAAGGTCAACCTGCGGAAGGAAAAATCCGTCCGCAGCAAGCTGCTGCTGAAGATTCCCTCCGGCGCGGAGATTACCGTCAACAGCAGCGGGAGCACCTGGGCCGAGGTCGTGTACAACGGCACGAGGGGCTATGTGAAAAACGAATACATCGTCCTGAAGACGGTTAAGAAGGTCAAGGTGACGCCCACGCCCACGCCCGTGCCGACCCTGAGCCCGGAGGAGAGCGCCAGCGAATACAAGGTGCTCCAGATCGGCAGCGAGGGGGCGGAGGTCAAGGCCCTTCAGGAGGCGCTGATCGAGCTTGGCTACCTGAAGGGAACGGCGGACGGAAAGTTCGGCCTGGCGACGGAGAACGCGGTTCTTCTCTTCCAGCAGCAGAACGGCTACCCCACCACCGGGATCATGGACGCCAATATCCAGGCCTTCCTCTATGCAGGAAAGCCCAAGAACAGCGCCGGTACGGCGACGAAGATCAATACCCTGAGCCCCGTCAGCGGCGCGACGATCAAGCTGAACGCCACCGGGGACGGGGTTACCCGGCTCCAGAACCGGCTGAAGGAGCTGGGCTATTACGACGGAAAGATCACCGGGGTTTATGACAAGGCCTCCCGGAGCGCGGTCGTCGCCTTCCAGAAGGCCACGGGGCTGACGGCGGACGGCGTCGCCGGCAGCGCGACCCAGAAGGCGCTCTATGAAACCGGCGCCCTGGCCTCCGGACAGACGCCCACCCCCGGCCCGACGCCCACGCCCACGCCGGTTCCCACCTTTACGGTGCCGGCCAGCAAGGTGCAGCGGGACGATACCGGGCTGGACGCGCGGCTGGTGCAGCAGCGGCTGAAGGAGCTGGGCTATTACCGGGGACTGGTGGACGGGAAATTCGGCGCCCAGAGCGTCGTCGCCCTGAAGGCTTTCCAGACCCAGCACGGGCTGGAGGCGGACGGGGTGGCCGGCAAATCCACCTATGACATCCTCTTCAGCGTAAACGCGCTGGAGAAGGGCGCGACCCCCACGCCTGTGCCGGAAACGACACTGGCGCCTGGATTTGAGGAATCCGGCATTCCGGTCGAGGCCAGCTATGAGACGCTGCGGCGGGGCATGGCGGGCAACGAGGTCGCCCTGATGCAGCAGGCGCTGATCGATCTGGGCTATCTGGACGGGGTGGCGGACGGCAACTACGGATCCAAAACGCTGGAGGCGGTTCGCGCCTTTCAGCGCAAGAACGGCCTGACCGCCGACGGAACCGCGGGTCCCCAGACGCTGATGCTGCTCTATTCCGGGGAAGCCACCGGCGTGGCGGCCTCGGCGGCTCCCGGCGCCAGCGCCTCTCCCGGCGCGAAGGCGACCGCGACGCCCAAGGCCACCGCGACGCCGGAGCCCACCACGAACCTGAAGCAGGGAACGAAGGGCAACGCGGTCAAAACCATGCAGCAGCAGCTGATCGACCTGGGCTATCTGAAGGGCAAGGCGGACGGGAAATTCGGCGCCCAGACCTACGCGGCGCTCGTCGCCTTCCAGAAGGCCAACCGGCTGACGGCCGACGGCGTGGCGGGGGCCAAGACCCAGGCGAAGCTGAGCAGCGGCAAGGCGGTTTCCGCCACGGGAACGGCCACGGCGGCTCCCACGGCGACCCCGGCGCCCATCGTGCGGGTGGTCGCCACCAGCAGCACGCCCTCCGCCGGCCGGGTGCAGTATGCCAACTGGTATACGACCACCAAGGCCCTGTGCAGAAAATTCCCCTACGCTACCGTCTATGATTTCCAGACCGGGATTTCCTGGCAGGTGCACATCTTCTCCCTCGGCGCCCACGCGGACTATGAGCCGCTGACCGCCAACGATACCTCCAGGATGCTGAAGGTGTTCGGGACAAACACCTGGAATCCCCGGCCGGTCTGGGTCGTGCTGGCGGACGGCAGTGTATGGATCGCCGCCACGCATTCCATGCCCCACGGGGTCAACCACCGGACGGATAACAACTTCAACGGGCACTCCTGCCTGCATTTCCCCCGGACGGCGGAGCAGGTAAAGTCCATCGGGCCCTATGCGACCAGCATGCAGGAAACCATCGACGCGGGCTGGGCCCGGACCCAGAGCATGAAATAATCATTCGCGGAGCTTCAGCCGGACGCCGGAGGGCGTCCGGTTTTTTGC
>CAMOGC010000158.1 GCA_946613955.1 uncultured Clostridia bacterium | reverse complement strand
TACAGGATCTCCAGCATGTTGGAAACCTTGTTGTATTTGTTGACCGCCACGGCCTTCAGCGTCACCCGGCCCCCGGGCAGCCAGAAGGGATCCCCATCGAAAATGGGGCTGTCCGCGTCGGGCGAGGACCCGTCGATGGTATAGTAAATGACGATATCGTCGTCGTTTTCGTTATCGAGCCCGGGCTTGAGCCAGACGCGCTGCCGGGTCTTATAGGTGTTGGGCGCCAGGGAGCTGCGGGGCGTCTGGGGCGAGGGCATGATGATCCGGTAGGTGCCCTTCAGCTCGTCCGAAACCAGCTCGTCGTTGACCGCGACGGCCCGCAGGGTATGGATTCCCTCATCCAGGAAAACCCGCTCCGTAAACTTGGTTCCCCCGGCCGGCAGCTCCGCGTTTTCGTCAAAGGTATAGTAGCAGTCAAACCCCTGATAGGAGGTAATGGAGATATACTTTTTGGTTTCATAATACCCGGCCGTCAGATCGACCTCCGGCGGCGCGGGGACGTAGTCCAGCCGCTGGGTATAGAAATAATCGTTGCCGGTCTTCTGATACGCGGTTTTCATCAATTCGCTGGCCTTGGCCTTATCCCCCGGCTTTCCGCTGGCCAGGAGAATGCGGATATGGTTGGTATAGGCCTCCGAGCGGCTGGGCGTGGCGGTATAGATTTCCTCATAAAGCGCCGCCGCCTTATCCGTCTGGCCCGCCGCCTCATAGGCGCTTCCCAGCAGCAGCAGCCCGTCCACGTCGACGACGTCGTTTTCCGCGTCCTGGGCCTTGGCCTTTTCGAAATTCCGGATGGCACCCTCGATGTCGCCCGTATCCATCATCTCTTCGCCGACCTTCCAGAGCGCCTCGGAGGAAGCCTCGCGCCCCATCCGGGCCATCATCTGCTGGCCGGTGCCCGTCCGCTTCAGGAACAGGTATCCGCCGGCGGTCACCAGCAGGACGACAATTACGAGCACCAGCCCGATTTTGAACCAGTTCACCATCTTGCCCCCGGCGCCGGGACGGTGCTTCGCCGCGTAGGCGGACGCCTGGGCCTGCTGCAGGGCCCGCTCCGAATAGACCGGCCTGTTTCGACGCTCGATGCCCCTGCCGTCTTCCTCTTCCCCGTCTTCCGGAAGCTCCCCGTCATAGGGGACGTCTTCCTCTTCAACATCCTCGCGGGTATCCCGGACGGCGGGCATGGGGATGGTCGCCCGGCTGGCGCCGCTTCGCCTTTTGCGGGCGGCCTCCGCCCTGGCCTGCGCCTTCGCGGGCCGGTTTTTTACGGCCTCCCGGGCGCGCTTGCCCTGGCGGATGGCTTCCGCGCCTCCCGCCGGCGTATCGGAGGAAACGCGCAGCGTCGCGCCGCACCGGGGGCAGACGATCGCCTCCTCCTCCGCGTAAAACCCGCATTCCTTACACAGCATTCCTGTCTCTCCGTTTTTTCCGGGATGGATCAGGTCAGATCCATGCCCCGCAGCGCCTCGTATTCCGGATCATCGTCATATTCCCGCTCCGGGCAGACGCCCCCCAGCGCCTCGATGGCGTTGCGAATCTCAATAAAGGTCAGATATCCGGTTTTGTCGTCCTTCGCCGCTTCCATCAGCTCCGGCAGGGCCCGCTCATCCCCCAGCTTCGCCAGATATCCGGCAAACAGGGCGCGCTTTTCCGGCTTTTCCTGGAAAAGCCGCCGGGCAATCCGGAGGGTCTGTTCGTTTCCGGGATAATCCGCCAGTACGTCCAGCAGCGCCTCCTGTCCGGCGTCGTTGGCCTGGCCGATGGACTGCAGGATGGGCTGAACGACGCTCTCGCCCATGGCCCGCAGGCTTTCCAGGGCGTTATCGCGCATTTCGTCCTTCTCCGCCCGATCCATCTGCCAGCCGATATACAGCATCTTCGGCAGCGTGGATTCCATCTCCCGCAGCAGCCCGATCGCCGTCATACGGGCTTCCTCCCCCGCCTCCGGATCCTTCAGCAGCTCCAGCAGGCGCTTTTCGCAGGGCCGGCCGACGGCGGTAATCTGCTCCAACAGCAGGTCCGGCACCGGCACGCCCTCGTCGCAGTATTTGTTCAGCCAGTCCACCAGCACCTTCGGATCCTCGAACTGGGTAAAATAGGATCCCGGCGTCACGCCTCCCAGCCATGGCGCCCGGGTGTTGAGAAACATCATGTATACCCGGGGCAGGTCGGCCTCCATCTCATCGAAATTCCGATAATCCCCCTGGTGCTGCTTCATCCATTCGGAGGTATAATCCGCGAAATGTTCATCGAAATTAATGACCGGCATCCTGTTCATGCTTTCTCCTCCGCCTGCTTCAGAAGGACCTTCAGATCCTCCGTCGTAAAGAAATGCCGCCGATGGCAGAAATGGCAGCTCAGCTCCGCGCCCTGATCCTCGTCGATCAGGCTCTGGAGATCCTTCCGTCCCATGGAGATCAGGGCCTTTTCCATCCTTTCCCGGCTGCAGGTGCACAGGTAGCGGACCGGCGTCCGCTCCAGGATCTTCGGATTCATCCCCCGGAACCACTGCTCCGTCAGCTCCTCCGCCGTCCCGAAGGTCAGCTCCCGGCTGATATCCGCGAACAGAGGCGAGCGCAGCTCCAGCTCGTCGAGGGTCTTTTCCCCGCATCCCGGCAGGGGCTGAATCAGCATTCCTCCCGCGCTGAGCACCGCCGGCCCGCTGGTCAGCACCCCGAGGGCCACCAGGCTGGGCTGCTGTTCGGAAACCGTGAAATAATGGGCGAAATCCATGGCGATCTCCCCGCTGACGATCTCGCTCTGGCCGATGTACTGCTTCCCGTTGCCCAGGTCGCGGATGACGCTCATCCGTCCCTCCCGGCCCACCGCGCCGCCCACGTCCAGCTTTCCGTCCGCCCGGAGGGGCAGCTCCACCCTCGGATCGTCCGCGCAGGCGCGAACGTCCCCGTGATCCGCGACGGCCATCAGGGTGCCCATGGGGCCGCCGCCCTTGAAGGTCACGGTGACGGATTCGTCGTCCCCCTTCATCATGACGCCCATCATCGCCGCGCCGGTCAGGAGCCTTCCCATCGCCGCCGCGCAGACCGGGCTGCATCCGTGAATGTCCGCGCAGTCCTGAACGGTTTGGGTCGTAACGCAAAGCAGCGCCCTGGCCTGTCCCTCCGCCAGGTCGATCTGCAAAATCTCATCCGGGTTCCGAAAATCTGTTTCCCTGTTCTCCATGACTGCTGTTCTTCTCCGTTTCTACGTTCCTCGCGCTATGCTTCCTCCGCCGGCCGGGCCGCGGCGATATGCCATCTCCGGTCGCTTTCCTTCGCCGGGTTCAGCGTCCCGTCCCCATACAGGCAGACGCCCCGGAACCCCGCCTGCAGCAGGGCGCTTTTCAGCGTCTGGGCCTCCCAGGCCCGCTGGCGCTGGAACTCCTCCATCCGGCGGTATCTTCCGTCCTTCTCCCGGATAAAGAAGCAAAGCCCCATTTCCACCGTGGACGTTTTTTCTTCCCATCGGTTTTCCCAGAAATAGGTTACGTCCTCCCGATCCTCGCAGATCAGCCCCGCGCAGAGCTGATCCCGCAGCTTATGGGGCGTGGACACATCGAATATCAGCGCGCCGCCCGGCCGGATGGCCCGCCACGCCGCCCGCAGAAAGCTCCGCAGATCCTCCTCGGTCAGCAGATAGTTCACCCCGTCGCAGGTGGCGAGCACCGCGTCCATCGGCCGGTGCAGATTCAGCGCCTTCATGTCCTGCTGCACAAAGGGGATGGCCATGCCCTGCTTCCGGGCCTTCTGGGCCGCCTGCCAGAGCATCTCCCGGCTGATGTCCACGCCCGTCATCTGGAAACCGGCCCTGTGCAGAGGGATGGTCAGGCTGCCGGTGCCGCAGGCGCATTCACAGATTTTTCCTTCCCGAACCCCATAAATGGACAGCAGGCGAACATAATAGTCCGCCC
>CAMOGC010000157.1 GCA_946613955.1 uncultured Clostridia bacterium | reverse complement strand
ACAAGATGTTTGACAAGACCGATCCCGGCTCCGGCTGGGGCTGCAACGAGGGCCGCATCAAGCCCATGCCCATCACCATCTCCAACTGCCAGACGAAGGACGGCAAAATCGTGATCTACGCCTCCGAGGCGAGGTTCACCGACGATCCCATCGAGGACGGCTACTTCGGCTGCGCCGGCGTGGCGGAAATCGACGACCTGCAGAACAAGCTGATCAAGCTGGCCCGGGGCGGCTTCAAGCATCATACCTCCATCGGCGAGGGCCATGTGAAGGACGTGCTGAAGGAAGCCTTCACGACCTACCTGCACTATGACTGGGTGGAGATCGACGCATGAAAACAGCGGGCTTGGATATCGGCACCACCGGGTGCAAATGTACGGTCTTCGATGAGCAGGGCCGGAACCTGGGCAAGGCGTACCGGGATTATCCGGTGCGCCGCCGGGTCGGCGGTCACGAGATCGACCTTTCCACGGTGATGGACAGCGTGTATGCCGTGATCCGGGAAATGACGGCGCAGTATCCCGACATCGGGGGCGTCGGCGTCACCAGCTTCGGGGAAACCTTCGTCATGACCGACGAGCTGGGCACGCCCCTGCATACCGCCATGCTCTACACCGATCCGCGGGGCGCGGAGGAATGCGCCGCGCTGGTGGACCGGCTTGGCGCGGAAACCATCGCCCGGATCACGGGCCTGGCGCCCCATGAAATGTATTCCATCGCCAAGATCATGTGGATCCGGCGGCATCAGCCGGAGGTCTACCGGGCCGCCAGGCACATCTTCCTCATTGGGGACTATGTCATCTGGCATCTGACGGGGGAGGCCCGGATCGATTATTCCCTGGCGACCCGTTCCATGGCCTTTGACATCGGGAAGCTGGCCTGGAGCGACGCCATCCTGGACGCGGCGGAGGTGGACGCCTCCCTGCTCAGCCCCGTGGTGCCCACGGGCACCGTGGCGGGCTGCGTTTCCCGGGCGGCGGCGGAAAAGACGGGGCTGCGCGCCGACTGCCGGATCGTGATGATCAGCCATGACCAGGTCGCGGCGGCGGTGGGCGCCGGCGCCTTCGACGGGGAGACGGCGGTGGACGGCGCGGGCACGGTGGAGTGCCTGACGCCCATCTACGACCGCCTGCCGGATATTGACGTGATGCGCCGGGGATACTTCTCCGTGGTGCCCTATGTGATTCCCGGAAAGTATGTGGCCTACGCCTTTTCCTATACCGGCGGCGCGCTGATTCAGTGGTGCGTGAACACCCTGGCCGGGGCGGAGCAGGAGCAGGCCCGGCGGGAGGGCGTGTCCATTCACACCTGGCTGGAGCAGCACTATGAGGGGCAGGGGCCGACGGGCCTGCTGGTGCTCCCGCATTTCGCGGGGGCGGCCACGCCCTATATGGACACCGGCTCCCGGGGCGCGATCCTGGGGCTGAGCGTGGGCACCACGCTGCCGGAGATTTACCGGGCGTGCATGGAGGGCGTCGCCTATGAAATGCGGCTGAACTATGACGCCCTGGCCGATTCCGGCATCCATTTCACCCGGCTCCACGCCACCGGCGGCGGGGCCCGCTCCGGGGTCTGGACGCAGATGAAGGCGGATATGCTGAATCTGCCCATCGTTTCCCTCAAAACCTCCGACGCCGGCACGGTCGGCAGCGCGATGCTGACGGGCGTCGCCACCGGGGTCTTCCGGGATCTGGCGGAGGCGGCCCGGATCATGGTGCATCCGGGGGAAACCTTCGAGCCCGATCCTGTCCGGCATGAGCAGTATATGCAGGTTTATGAACGCTACAGAAAGGTCTATCAGTCGGTTCGGCCGCTGGTATAAGGAGGAGAAGAAGCATGCTGGTGAATCTGGTTGAAATTCTGAAGCAGGCTGAGGAAAAGAAGTGCGCCGTGGGCGCCTTCAATACGCCGAATCTGGAGTGCATCACCGCGGTGCTGAACGCCGCTGAGCGGCTGAACGTGCCGGTCATCATCGCCCACGCGCAGCTCCATGAGCCCGTGGCGCCCCTGGCCGTCATCGGCCCGGTCATGGTGGAAAAGGCGAGGCAGGCGAAGGTGCCCGTGTGCGTGCACCTGGATCACTGCGAAACCCTGGACTACATGCAGCAGGCCCTGGACCTCGGCTTCACCGGGGCCATGTATGACGGCAGCCTCCTGCCCTATGAGGAGAATCTGGCCAACACCCGGAAGGCCGTCGCCATGGCCAGGCCGTATCACTGCGGCGTCGAGGCGGAGCTGGGCGCCCTGGCCTCCCGGGAGGGCGGCGAATCCGCCGGCAGCGGTCCGGTCTACACCGATCCGGAGCAGGCGGCGGTCTTCTGCCGGGAAACGGGCATCGATGCCCTGGCCCCCTCCTTCGGCACGGCCCACGGCATCTATAAATCCAAACCCGTCCTGGACCTGGAGCGGGTGCGGATCATCGCCGAAAAAACCGGGCTGCCCCTGGTCATGCACGGCGGCAGCGGGGTCAGCCCCGAGGATTACCGCACCGGCATCCGGAACGGCCTGCGCAAGATCAACTATTACAGCTATATGTCCCGGGCGGGCGTGACCGCCGTGAAGAACCTGCTGGCAGGGGAAGAGGTCACCTTCTTCCATGATCTGGCCCTGGCCGCCCAGCAGGCCATGGAGGCGGACGCGGAAAAGGCCATGCGGATTTTTGAGGGCTGAGACGGCCCCCGCGCGGCAGGAAACAGCAGAAACAGAAGAGCCGGATCCCGGGTTTCCCCGGAGTCCGGCTCGTTTTTTATGCGTCCTCGCAGCACACGCGCCCCGTGAAGGAGATTTCCTTTCCCGAGGGAAGCAGGAGGCGGCCCTCCGCTCCGTCTGGCAGGGTCACCTCGTATTGCCGGGCGCCCGCCCGGCGCAGGTAACGGAACTTTGAGCAGATGAAAACGATGGGCGGAGGCTTGCGGCGGGGGCGGCCCTGTGATATAGTTGTATCCATCGGACAGCACGTTGGGCGCGAAAAACGGCATAGAAACGGGGAGATGAATTCGGATGAGCCATGAGGAGCTGGCGGGCAGAATCGTCAAGGGCATTGAGGAATCCAGGGCCATGAACGGCACGCATATCTATGTCAGCATGCCGGACGCGGTTCAGATCGTGAAGATTCTGATGGGCGAGAAGGCGGAGGAGGTCCTCAGCCGCTCGGACGAGGGACACAAGCTGTTTTACTGCTCGGACTGCGGCCACAGCTTCTGGGCGGCGCCGAGGGAGGATCCCGAGTGCTTCGAAAAATGGCATTATCACGCGTGGTACGCGGAATGTCCGGGCTGCCACCGGGAGGTGCGGCAGACGGACCGGTACTGGCGATAGGACGGGGCCTTTCCGCTTCTCTCCCGGAGAAAACCGGGCGGGAAACGGAAGCCGGCGGAAAAATAGAGGCCGGTATCTTTCCAACCTTCTCCTGTATTCCGCCTCCCCGGGGTGATAGAATCATCCCGTGATCAGGAGGGAAACAGTCCCGGAGCTGATCGCGGAGACGGCCCGCTTCGGAGCCGTCCCGAGGACAGAGCGCTGAAAAAGGAGGAACGGAAAATGAAGAGCATTTTGGAAGAGGTTGCCGGCTATCGCCTGAAGGTGGAACGGGATGGAAAGGAAATCATCAACGTTCCGGGCATTCTCGCGCTCCCCGGCGTGCTCATCGCTCCGAAGATGAGCCTGGTCGGCACGGTCGCGGCCTCGCTCCTGGGTTGCAATATCCATCTGGAGAACGAGGAAGGCAAAACCGTGGATGTGGGCGGCGAAGTGAAGAAGGCGGCGGAAACGGTGGCGGAGGCGGCGGAGGAAACCGCCCGGTCCATCAAGGCGGAAATCGACCGGGTCTGGGACGACCTGTCCGCGGACGATCCCGAGGGCTGCCCCGAGGGGGAGGAGAACGCGGAGGAGGCCCAGCCGGAGGAGGCGCAGCCCGCGGAGGAAGCCCAGGAAGCGGAG
>CAMOGC010000156.1 GCA_946613955.1 uncultured Clostridia bacterium | reverse complement strand
CCGCCGCCGTCCGGCTCATTATACCGCCTTACGCCCCTTTTTTCAACCAGCCGGCCGCGGGCCCCGAATGCCGCCCTGGTATTGTTTTTTTGCTGCCTTTGTTTCCCACCGTCTGGACGATCCTGCCCTTTCCCGATATAATGCGATATCGGATCCCAATCCGTTTCCCGGGCGGTTTCGCCGGGGAACCAAGCCTGAAAGGAGTACCCCATGCCGGATTCCGAAAAGCAATACAGGATGCTGGTCATCAATCCCGGCTCCACCTCGACCAAAATCAGCCTCTTTGTCAACGAACGCCACTGCTTCGAGCGCAGCGTCTTTCACGACGCGCCCGTGCTTTTGCAATATCCCCACGTCAATCTCCAGGTGCCCTTCCGCTATCAGGTCATTCTGGACATCCTGAAGGGCGAGGGCGTGGATCCCGCCTCCATCGATGTGTTCATTGGCCGGGGCGGCAGCGCCTACAGCCAGCCCAGCGGCGTAACCGTCATCGACCAGCGTCTCTACGACGACACCCGGGACGCGGTCGGCGGCAGCGAGCACGCCTCCAAGCTGGGGGTCATGCTGGCCTGGGAATTTGTGAAAAACTATGGAAAGCCCGCCTATACCCTCAATCCCACCAACGTCGACGAATATGACGAGCTGGCCCGGCTGACGGGCATCAAAGGCGTTTACCGGATCGCCCGTTCCCATGTGCTGAACCAGAAAGCCGTCGCCGAGCATCACGCGGAAACCCTCGGCCGCCGGTATGAGGACTGCAGCTTTATCGTCGCCCATATCGACGGGGGCGTAACCATCGGCGCGCATGATCACGGCCGCATGGTGGACGGAACCATGGGGGCCGACGGCGAAGGCCCCTTCTCCCCGACGCGGATCGGCCATGTGCCGGTGCTGGAGCTGCTGGATTATCTGGGCAGCCATTCGCTGGAGGATGTGCGCCTCATGTGTTCCCGGGCCGGCGGCTTCGTCAGCCTTTTCGGAACCTCCAACGCCGATACCGTGCACGCCCTCGTGGAGCGGGGAGACCGAAAGGCCACGCTGGTCTGGGAAACCATGATTTATCAGATCTGTAAATCCATCGGGGAAATGAGCGCCGTGCTCTGCGGCCGGGTGGACGGCATCCTCCTGACCGGGGGGCTCATGCGCTTCGACGACATTACCGAGGGCATCCGGAAGCGCTGCGGCTGGATCGCTCCCGTCAGCGTCTACCCCGGGGAGATGGAGCAGGAAGCCCTGGCCCTGGCGGTACTGAAGGTGCTTCGCGGCCAGGCGAAGGCCATGACCTATTCCGGAAAGCCGGTCTGGGACGGCTTCGGCGATCTGGATCTGTAAAGCAGGGAGGCCATTCCATGAGCGTTATTGATCAGGTGCGTGCGAAGGCACGCCAGAACCCCCGCCGGATCGTGCTGCCGGAGGGGAGCGAGCCGAGAACCGTCCAGGCCGCCGCGGAGGTTGCCCGGGAGGGGCTGGCTTTTCCCGTTCTTCTGGGCAGCCGGTCGGAAATCGAAGCGGAGGCCGCCCGGCAGGGGGCGGATCTGAGCGGCGTGGTCATCGTCGATCCCGCCCTCGCCCCGGAGGCGCCGGACTACGCGGCGGAGCTCTTATCCCTGCGCCGGGCCAAAGGAATGACGGAGGCGGAAGCCGCCCGGCTGATCCGGGATCCCATGTATTTCGGCATCATGATGGTCCGCCGGGGCGCGGCGGACGGCCTGGTTTCCGGCGCCGTCCATACGACCGGGGACATGCTCCGCCCGGCGCTGCAGCTGATCAAAACCCCGCCGGGCCGGAAGGTGGTCTCCTCCTGCTTCCTGATGGACTGCCCGAACAGGGCGCTGGGCGAAAACGGCCTGCTGTTCTACGCGGACTGCGTGGTCATGCCCTGCCCGACGGCGGAGGAGCTGGCGGAAATCGCCCTTTCGACCGCGGAAACGGCCCGGAACCTCTGCGGCCTTTCCGAGCCCCGGATCGCCTTCCTGTCCTTTTCCACCAGGGGCAGCGCGAAGCATGAGCTGGTGGACAAGGTGCGCCGGGCGGTGGATATCGCCCACGCTCTGGCGCCGGAGGTGCTGCTGGACGGGGAAATGCAGCTGGACGCCGCCCTGGTTCCGGAGGTCGGCCGCTCCAAGGCCCCGGGCAGCCCGGTGGCCGGCCGGGCCAATATTCTGATCTTCCCGGATCTCCAGTCCGGCAATATCGGCTATAAAATCACCCAGCGCATCGCCGGGGCGGAATGCTTCGCCGTGCTCCAGGGGCTGGCCCGCCCCTGCAACGATCTTTCCCGCGGATGCTCCGTGGCCGATATCGTCAATACGGTCGCCTTTACCTCCGTCCAGGCCCAGGCGGAGCGGTAGCCGCCTTCCGGAACCGGACGAAGCGATGATCGCTTCCCGTTTCCGGGAGAAGGGCTTCCCCATGCCCGGCCGGGCGTAAGCCTGCGCCGCTCCATCAAAAAACTCCGGGAGACGCGTTGTCTTCCCGGAGCTTTTTGTTCGTGTTTCCGATTCGCGCGGGTGCGGCTGAATCATTCACGGTCTGCCGTTCCGCCGGAATCCCTGCTTACTGATCGTCCTTTTTGTCGTTCTGGAAAACCTCGGCCGCGTCCACGATGATATTCTCGGCGGCTTCAATCGCCTTTTTCGCTTCCGCTTCTTTTTTGTCGATTTCGTCCAGCTTGCGGCGCAGCTCGTCCCGCTCGTCCTTCGTCATGTTTTCGAGGTTTTCCTGAACCTCCTGGTCCATGGCCTTCTTAAGCTCTTCGTCCGCCTTGCGCTGCATCTCCTCCGCCATCTCATTGGCTTCCTTCAGGGCTTTTTCGCCCCGCTCCACCAGAACCTTGGAAATCTCGTCTCCGCGCTTGACAAACTCCCTGGCCACGTCGGTCACCGTTTCCGCCACCGCGGACACCGCGCCGATGCCTCCCAGAATCGTGTTCCTCACAAACTTTTCCAGATCGCTCATTTTCTGCCTCCTTCTGTTCAGCGTGTTTTTCCCTTCATCCGGGAATCTTTATGGCCTCGGGCCGCTCCGCCGGGCGTTTCCTGCCACAGGCTGTGGATACAGGCCCGGATGGCTTCGTTTTCCCTGCCGCGGGGCGCTCCTGCGGGTGCCGTCAGCCTTCCTGCCACAGGCTGTGGACATAGGCCCGGATGGCTTCGTCCTTGCAGTCCCTGTCGAAAAGCTCCCTGAAACCCCTGGCGTTAACCGTCCGGGTCACCAGCTTTTCCATATTCGTAATCCCCGGCTTCGCTTCCATCCCGTCGATGGCCTTCAGCCCGGCGATCAGGTCGTTCATCGTCCTTTCCCGAACCAGGTCCAGGATCTTCTTGTTGTTCTGCTCCGGAACGACCCTTTCCTTCGGATAGCCCTTGCCGCTGCCAAAGCCGAACAGCTTCTCGAAAACGTATTCCCAGTTCAGCTCCATGCCCCATCCGCATCCCTTGGCGAAGGGCATGGCCACGCAGTTTCCGTCGTTCACCTGGGCAAAGGTATAGGCGTCCACCGGATCCTCCACATGGCCGCAGATCACGCCGGGGAAGCTGTTGCAGGCCAGCATGGCGCCCTCGCCCGTGCCGCATCCGGTAATCACATAATCCGCCGCCCCGCTGTTAAGCAGGATGGCCGCCATAATGCCCGCCTGCACGTAGGTCAGCTGATCCGCGTCCTCCGCGGTATACATGCCGTAATTCCGAACCGTGTGTCCCATCGGCTCGACGACCTTCTTCAGCGTCGCCTCGATAAGCTGGTTCTTGGCCGCCTGGCTGTTTTCGTTGATCAAAGCGATAATCATGGGAAAAACCTTCTTTCCTTCTTCTTTGAATCCGGGCTCCGCCTCCGGCGCCCGGCGCTCTCGCGGGTCTTTCTTCATAAATAGCACGCCCGGGGGAAAATGTCAATCTTCCCCCGGCGGTTTATACGCTCAGATCCTTCTCCATGATCCGGGCCGCGATCACATA
>CAMOGC010000155.1 GCA_946613955.1 uncultured Clostridia bacterium | reverse complement strand
GCCTCTGCTTTGCCCTCCCCGGGCGCTGTCTCCGCCGTCCCCGGGTAAGCGAAGGCGGCGATCCGCTCCTCCGCCAGGCGGCTGAGGGCCTCCCGCCGCAGCTCGTTGACCGCGGATACCGGCACAAACGCCCCGGCCGTCCGCGCCTTCGCTGAAAGCGCCTCGAAGGGGGTGCCGCCGGTTTTCCGGAGCTGCTTTTCCATCTCCTCCGCCGTGGTTTCCCGGCGCTGGGCGGGCTCCACCGTTTCGCCGAAAACCCGAACCTCCCGCTCCCCGTCGGAAGCCGAGATGGTCAGGGGCTTTCCCGGCCAGGCCTCCGCCTCCATCCGAAGGGGGATCTTTTTCTCCTGGGCCTCCCGGGCCGCCGCGAAGAGCTTTTCGTCCGTCAGCCGGAAAGCCGGATCCCCCGGCCAGGCCCTTACGCCCTCCCGCAGGCGTACGACTGCCGTATCCCCGGCGGAAGTCTCCTTCCCGGCGTAGGTCATATCCGCCTCCCGGCCCCCGTGAACCAGGCGGATGCCGTCCCCGTCGTGCAGATCCCGCTCCAGCCGGATCCGCGCCAGGCCGCCCTTCGCACTCTCCACCCGGCCCAGGGGCAGCCCCTGATGATGGACGACGCCGGGCTGGATCACCCCCGCGTCCTCGTCGCCGAAGGCGTATCCCCGCATGAAGCCGCCCCTGTTAAAGGCCTGCGCCAGCCTTTCCTTTTCCTGTTCGTCCATTTTCCGGAACCGGCCCGCTTCCATTCCGTCCCGCCCCCGGACGTAGCTTTCCGCCACGATATAGACGTATTCCGGCCGCTTCAGCCGCCCCTCCAGCTTTACGCTGGCCGCGCCGGCGGCGGAAAGGGCGGGCAGCTCGTCCCGCAGGCAAAGATCCCGGGGGCTCAGCCAGGCGCCTTCCTTCCCGTCGAAGCGGTAAAGCTTCCGGCAGGGCTGGGCGCACCGGCCCCGGTTGCCGCTCCGGCCCCCGGCCATGCTGGACAGCAGGCATTCCCCGCTGACGGAAACGCACTGCGCCCCGTGGCCGAAAACCTCGATTTCCGGCCCGACCTCCGCGCAGGCGCGGATCGTCTCCAGGCCGCATTCCCTGGCCAGCACGACCCTGCGCATCCCCTGCCGCGCACACCAGCGAACCCCCGCCGCGTTGTGGACGGCCATCTGGGTGCTGGCGTGAATCGGCAGAGACGGAAAGCCTGTCCTCGCCAGGCGCAGGATGCCCAGATCCTGTACCAGTATCCCGTCCGCCCGCAGGCGGCTCAGCGTCCGCAGCAGATCCCTGACCGCGGGCAGCTCCCCGTCCTTGACCAGGGTGTTTACCGTCACATAGACCCGCATATGGCGCAGATGGGCGTAGCGGATCGCCTCCGCCAGCTCCTCCTCGTTGAAGTTCCCCGCGCCGGAGCGGGCGCTGAAGGCGGAAAAACCCAGATAAACCGCGTCCGCTCCCGCGGCGCGGGCCCGTTCCAGAGCCGCCCGGTTCCCCGCCGGCGCCAGAATTTCCATGGCTTTTCCCTCCTTCCGGTCCGTAGCATTTCTTTAACCCGGATTCTTTCGCTTCCGTCTTTACCAAGGCGCCGGCTCAAGAGCAGCGCGTTTTCGCATTTCTCCCCGGCGCCATTCCTTTGGCCTCGCATCCAGGTTCCTTCCGCCGGGACTTTTCCGCGCGGAAGCGCACCTGCATTACGACTTTTCCGCCTTCGATTCCTTTTCGCCCCCGCCGCTCCGACGCCGGCGAAGGGAATCCCCCTCCGCCATTTGCGCCTCCATGCGCCGCATCCGGCGCTGCAGCTCTGTATTTTCATCTTTGGCCCGCAGCATCTGATCCGCCAGATTGAAGCAGGTCAGCGCCATCGCCTGGGCCGGCGGAAGGCCGGAGGCAATCTCCATCTCCTTCAGCTTCCGGTCCACGATTTCCGCCACCCGCCGGACGTATTCCGGCGGATCGGAGGAAACCAGGGTATAGGTTTTCCCGGCCACCCGAACCGTGATTGTCTGTTTTTCCATGCGCGCCTCCCGGCCTTTGGCCATGTAAAGACAAAGGCGCAGAAAGGCTGTCCTTCCCGCGCCCGCGTCCCGCTCTCAGTTAATCTGTTCGAAGGGATAAACCTCCCCGAAGGTGTCCACCCGGACCGTTGCCATCGTCTGAGGCGTCAGGGGCTTGTCCTGGGCGTTTCGGGGGGTGTTGACGATGTCGTTGGCCACCTCCATCCCTTCCAGCACCTTGCCAAAGGCGGCATACTGCCCATCCAGATGGGGGCTGTCGCTGGTCATGATGAAGAACTGGCTCCCCGCGGAATCGGGCATCATGCTGCGGGCCATGCTCAGGACGCCCACGGTATGCTTAATCGGATTGGGCACCCCGTTGGCGGCGAATTCCCCTTTGATGCTGTATCCCGGCCCGCCGTATCCGGCGCCCTTGGGATCCCCGCCCTGAATCATGAAGCCGGGAATCACCCGGTGAAAAATCAGGCCATCGTAGAAACCGCTGTTGGCCAGGGCGACAAAATTGCCCACGGACTCCGGCGCTATTTCGGGATAAAGCTCGCCCTTCATCTCGCGCCCGTCGCTCATGGTAATGGTAAACACAGGATGCTGTGCCATCATGCTTTTCCTCCTTCCGGGTTGAACAGGTCTATTCTACCAGCATTCCGCCCGCTTGGCAAGTTTTTCCGTGGCGGCCGATTCTCGCCCGCGGCCCAGGCAGCCGTTTTTCTGATCGCGCCCGTTTCCCGTTGTCTGCCCGGCCGCTCCATCTTCCCGTCACCATTCCGTCCTGATTTGCTTTTCTCCAGCGGATTCCGTATTCTGCCTGCGGCCGGGCTGGGGCAGCCTTTTCCTGCGGTCGCCCGCTTCTTGACGCTCCGCCCCGATTCTGATACCATCGGAGAGGTATCCGTATTTGACCAGAAAGGATCCGAAAGATTGAAAACTGCCCTGTGCATGAAATTCTCCGCGGCCTGTTTGGCCCTGTTCCTGGCCCTTTCTCCTCTCCCCGCCGAAACAGAATCCGCCTCCGAATCGCCTTCGCCCTCCTTTTCCTTTTCGGCGGCGGAGCATGGATGGATTCCGGCCGAGGAAGACATCGGAGCAGAATCCAGCGAGGGTGATCTCCTCCCTTCAGCTCCGGCCGAAACTCTGCCCCCTGTGAACGATATCGCCCTCCCGGCGGTTTCCCCGGCGCCGACCGTCGCCGTCAGCCCTTCCGCGGCGCCCCTGGATCCCCTGCCTGATTTTCTGACCACGGCGGAGTTTCAGCGACGCTTCGGCTGTTCCTATCTGACCTTTGTTCCGTCCCGTCCCGTTCCCGGCGCCGCCTTCCTGATCATCCGGGACAGTGCCCAGACCGCGCCCCGGACCCTGTGGAGCGAACAGCCGGTGCCCCTTTCCTTCCGCCGGGCCCTGACCCGGACCCTCCGGGACATGACGGACGCCCTCGGGGAGGACGCGCCCCATCTGACCGACGACCCGGAGGAAGCCTCCTGGTTTCTGTTTTTTGACATGCAGTATCCCTACTATCATGATTATGGCAAAAATCATGAGATCAAGGGCTACGGATGCGAGCTGACCCTGTCCCTCTGGAATCCCTTCAAGGAGAAGCGGGCCGCCCGGATCTCGATCCGGAAAAACCTGCTGCCCGTCATTTATTCCTGGGATAACGGCATTGCCGCCGCCGATCCCCCCATCCTTTCCGAACAGCCGGAATACGCCGCCTTTATCGAAAAGGCCCGCGCCGCCCTCGAGTCCCGATAGTTGCCCGATCCCGGCCGACACGCTCATCGATCCGATCAGCAGCGCAGTCCCGGCCGGAATGCCCCCCGTCCGATCAGTGTCCCGGTTTTCGACACCGCAAAACTCCCCCGGCGTTTGCGCTGGGGGAGTGATTTTATAGGTGACAATGATCAGCACAAGGCAACAGTTCGTAAAATTGACCCTTGTCTCAGCAAGACAGAAGAACCGTCCCCGTGTCTT
>CAMOGC010000154.1 GCA_946613955.1 uncultured Clostridia bacterium | reverse complement strand
CAAGGATGAACAGAAACAGCAGAAACGCGGCAATGATAAGACGGGGCACGCCAAAGTTCCGCAGCGCGCCGCTCATGCGTTCCTTCCAGGTCAGTTTCGATTGATTCAACGTCTCGCTCATGCTCTGTTCCTCACTTTACCTGGCTGACCATCAGCATACCGAAATCCTCGGAGGAATCGGTCGCCGGCAGGATCCCGGCAATTTTGCCGCCGGATACGATGGCGATACGGTCACAGATTTGCCGCAGCTCCTCCAGTTCGGAAGAGATCATCACGATGGTCACGCCGCTCTCCCGGTTGAAATTCTTCAGCGCTTCGAGCACCAGCGCCTTCGCGCCGACGTCGATGCCGCGCGTGGGTTCGGACACAAAGAGGAATTTGGGTTCCAGCGCGAAGGTTTTCGCCAGGCAGACCTTCTGCTGGTTGCCGCCGGACAGCTCTTTGGCGTTCTGCTTGGAACTGGTGCATTTGATGGCCAGCTGGTCGATATATTTCTGGGTCACGTCGCGAATGGCTTTTTCA
Source organism: uncultured Clostridia bacterium (assembly GCA_946613955.1). The sequence goes on along the minus strand of CAMOGC010000154.1, from coordinate 3,504 downwards.
TCACGCCATTTGATCAGTCCGCCAAGGTAGCGCTTCAGGAACTTGTTTTGGATCTGCATGGCGGGGAAGGCGATGTTCCACTCCAGGCTTTCGTCCAGCAGCAGGCCCACGCCCCGCCGATCCTCGGAAACGAAGGCCAGGGAGGCGTCCAGGCACCTGCGGGGCGCGTTGAGGGGAATGTTTTTCCCTTCGAAGGTCACGGTTCCGCCCGCCTCATACAGGCCCATGATGCCGTTGGGGATGCCGAGCTTGCCCTGGCCGGCGAGGCCGCCGATGCCCAGGATTTCGCCCTCCCGGACGTCCAGACTGACGTCCCGGACCAGCTCGCCGGGCATATCCACCCACAGGCGGCGGATGGACAGGACGGTTTTCGCGTTTGGATCGTCCCGCAGCTCGCGCCGGACGCTTCCCCCGGCGACATCCCGGCCGACCATCCAGCGGGTGATCTGGGGAACGTCGGTTTCCGCGGCGGGCACGTCCTGGACGACGTATCCGTCCCGCATGACCACGACCTTGTCGCAGACGGAAAGGATCTCCTGAAGCCGGTGGGTAATGAAGATAACGGCGATGCCCCGGGAGGCCATGCCCCGGATGGAATCGAGCAGGGCGGAGGCTTCCTTTTCGGTCAGCACCGCGGTGGGCTCGTCGAGGATCAGCAGCTTCAGATGATCCTTGCTCAGCTCCCGGGCGATTTCCGTGAACTGCTTATGGCCGACGGGCATCTCGTCGATGCGCATTTCCCCGTCAATCTGAACGCCCATCTTCTCGATGGCCGCGTCCGCCTGCTTTTTCATCTTCCCCCGATCCAGCGTGTTGAGCCGCTGGCCGAAAACCTCGGAAACGACGCTGTGCTTCTGGGGTTCCCGGTTCAGGAGGATATTTTCGGCGGCGGTAAAGCCCGGAATCAGGGAAAACTCCTGATGCACCATGCCGATGCCCGCCTTCAGGGCGTCAAAGGGAGTCTGGAAGGACACCTTTTTCCCGTTCATCAGGATCTCGCCGCCGAAGCCGCCGGTCTCCCGGATGACGTTCATGCCGAAGAGAATTTTCATCAGGGTGCTCTTCCCGGCGCCGTTTTCACCCACCAGGCCCAGCACCTGCCCCTCCTCCAGGGTCAGGTTGATATCCGTCAGCACCTGATTTCCGAAGAAATCCTTCCGGATATTTTTCAGCTCCAGCAGGGGAGCGTGTTCATTCGTATTCATTCCCATAACCTCAAAGGCAAAGGGGAAGGACAGGGACGTCCTTCCCCTTTGCGAAATGATGAATTGTTCCGTGGATTACTTGATGGTGAAGTACTTCTCAGGCACCTCAACTTCGGTGGAACCCATGAACTTGCCGGGGTTGCCCATGATGTAGGTATCCTGATAGACCAGGAACACATTCTCGGACTTGACGCCGGTGTCCGCGTTGGTATAGCTGGAGCCGTTCCACTTGGCCTTCGGGGAGAAGACTTCGTAGGCCTTGGCAATGTCGTCGATGTCGCACAGCTCGCTCTCGCCCTTGATGACGTTCATGGCATGCTGGGCCAGACCGGCGGAAACCGTGTAGCCGTAGGAGTACGCCCAGGTGCCGAACCGGCCGGCGCCGCCCTTGTCGTTCACGGCGGACTCGACGGAGGCCAGGATCTTCTCAAAGTCGCCGTTGGCGTCGGTCAGATCCAGACCCAGAGCGCCCGGATAGCCCATCAGGGGAGAGGGCAGGTCGGCCTCGATGAAGAATCCGCCGTATTCCAGCAGCTGCTTCAGCAGGGGCTCGGTGTGCGCGTCGTTGGTGCAGAAGTAGGCGGAGTTGGTGCCGTACTTCTGGATCCATTCGGGGGTCTTCTCCAGGATGTAGGCCTGGGCGCCGGCGACGCCGACGTCAGAGGTGGGGTCGGGAGCGGTTTCCAGCACGAAGTTCATGCCGAACTCCTCGCAGGCGGCCTTCATGATGGCCACGCGGCGGGACATGGTCTCGTAGCTCATGTGGCGGGGGAAGGAAATATGCACGAACGTGTCGCAGCCCAGCTCATGAGCGGTCCGGATGATCAGATAGCCGCGGGCGACGAAGTCGTTGTTGCAGACCAGATCCGCCGCGCTGCCGATTTCGGGCAGGTCTTCATGGGCTTCGCCGGCGATGCAGAGGATGTCGGGGCGCTTCGCCTTGACCTGGCGGAAGGCTTCGGTGGTTCCGGGGATCGCCTGGTTAACGATGATGGCCTTCATCTTGGGGTCATCGGTGAAGTTGACGATGGTCTGGATGGTGGTTTCAACTTCGTCCATGAAGTTGTCGGGATAGATGGCCAGCTTGACCCGGTCTTCGCCATACATGGCCTGGAAGGCTTCCGCGCCGCGGCGGTCGTCCTCAGACTGGGAAACGGAACCGGTCACGATGGCGATGTGGAAATCATCGTCTTCGGCCACGGCCGCGGGAACGATGGCCATCATGGAAAGAACCAGGGCCAGCGCCAGCGCAAGGGACAACAGTTTTTTCATCTCACAATCCTCCTCTGTGATATTGGTTTTTCTCCCGGTTTTGTCCGGGCGAAACACTCTCCAAATGTTATTGAAGAAAGCCGCCGCTGTCAATGAGAAGCGGTCAAAAAGAACAGGAAAAAAACAGGCCGGAGCACGCCGGAAATCCGGGCACGGACGGCGAAGACGCTTCAGATAAAACAGTGGCGCGGGCGTCCTTTTTCTGATATACTGAGCTTCGATCATTACTCATCCCATTCCTGGAGGGATTTCATGAGAGCATATCTGGCCATCGACATCGGGGCCTCCTCCGGGCGGCATATCCTGCTGCGGGAGGAAAACGGCCGCCGCGAAACGCGGGAGGTGTACCGGTTTCCCAACGGCGTAAAGGAGGAAAAGGGACACCTGGTCTGGGACATCTATGCCCTGCTGGATCACGTAAAGGCGGGGATCGACAAGGCCCTGGCGGAGGAGCCCGGGATCCGGTCCCTGTCCATCGACACATGGGGCGTGGATTACGTGATCATGAAGGGGGAGAAGGAGGTTCTGCCCTGCTACGCCTATCGCGACGGGCGGACGGAGGCGGTCATCCCCGCCGCCCATGAAAAAGTTCCTTTTCCGGAGCTCTACCGGCGGACCGGCATCCAGTTTCAGCCCTTCAACACCGTCTATCAGCTCTTTGCCGACCAAAGGGACGGCCGGCTGGAGGGGGCGACGGATTTCCTGATGATCCCCTGCTGGCTGATGTACAGGCTCTGCGGCGCGGCGGCGCACGAGTATACCAACGCGACGACCGGCGGCCTGGTCAGCGCCGCAACCGGGGAATACGATCCGGAGCTGATCAGGGCCCTGGGGCTGCCGGAGGGGCTTTTTCCGAAGCTCCGCCGCCCCGGCGAGGCGCTGGGGGAATACCGGGGAATCAAGGTGATCCTCTGCGCGACGCACGATACCGGCAGCGCCGTGGAAGGCATTCCCATGGAGGAGGACGCGCCTTATATTTCCTCGGGAACCTGGAGCCTGCTGGGAGTCAAAACCCCCTCTCCCCTGA
>CAMOGC010000153.1 GCA_946613955.1 uncultured Clostridia bacterium | reverse complement strand
CGCGGAGAGGCGTTTCGTTCTCCGGCGGCCAAAACGGACATTATTCTTGCGAAAACGCTGATCATATGCGGAAGAAAGCGGGGGCCTTGCCGCCGCTCCGCAAGGGAGGAGCGTTTTCCGAAAAACGCAAAGGGAACGGGAGGATCAGGGAATCATGAAGCTTTCTCTTGGGCAAAAGGCGGCCTACGGTCTGGGGGCGGTCGGGAAGGACATGGTCTACGCGCTGAGCGCGAGCTATGTCATGTTTTATTATCAGGATATTCTGGGGCTGAGCGCCACGTTTGTGGGCGTAATTCTGATGATCGCCCGCGTGTTCGACGCGCTGAACGATCCCTTCATGGGGGTCCTGGTGGCCAAAACCAAAACCCGCTGGGGCCGCTTCCGCCCCTGGCTGTTTACGGGTACGGTGCTCAACGCGCTGGTGCTCTATGCCCTGTTCGCCGCCCCGACCGGGGGGAACGTCAACCTGATGGTCTATTTCAGCGTGACCTACATCCTCTGGGGCGTGACCTATACGATGATGGACATCCCCTACTGGAGCATGATTCCCGCCGTGACCGATACGCCGAAGGATCGGGAAAACCTCTCCGTCATCGGCCGGACCTGCGCGGGCGTGGGCTCCGCCCTGATTTCCATGTTCACGATGCTGGCCGTGGGCGCCCTGGGCGGGGGCAACGACGCGGTCGGCTTTAAGTGGGTGGCCCTGATCGTGGCGGTGATCTTCGTGGTGACCGAGATCATCTGCTGCCTGTTCATGAAGGAACACAAGAGCGACATGCAGGTCAGCACCGTGAAGGAGATGTTCCGGGCGCTTTTCAGCAACGATCAGGCCCTGATCGTGGTCTGCACCATCGTGCTGATCAACATGGCGCTGTATCTGACGAGCAACTTTGTGATCTATTTCTTCAAATACGACTTCGGCGGCGAGGGATGGAAGGGCAGCTTTACGCTGTTCTCCACCGTGGGCGGCGCCTGCCAGATTATCGGCATGATGCTGGTCTATCCTCTGCTTCGGAAAAAGGGAGTCGCCAACGAGAAGATTTTCACGGGCTCGATCATCGCGGCGGTTTGCGGATACGTGATTCTGCTGGCGATGTGCCTGACCGGGTTCACCCATAACCTGATGCTGCTGTGCGTCCCGGCCGCGCTGGTGTTTGCGGCCAACGGCATCCTGACGGTGCTGACGACGGTGTTCCTCTCCGGCAGCGTGGACTATGGCGAACTGAAATCCGGCCGCCGGGAGGAAAGCGTCATCTTCTCCATGCAGACCTTCGTCGTCAAGGCGGCCAGCGGCGTGGCCGTGTTCCTGACGGGTATCGGGCTGGATCTGATCGGCCTGGTGGGGGACGCGGAGGAAACGACGGCCGCGGCCGTCCAGTCCGCCGGGACGCTGACGGGACTCCGTCTGCTGATGACCGTTCTGCCCATGATCGGGCTGATCTTCGCGGGATTCTTCTTCCGCAAAAAATTCCGCCTGACCGACGCCTACGCCGGCGAGATCAGCGAACAGCTGAAGCAGAGGCGGATTGCGCGGGAAGGGTAAAACAATTTGCTTTCAAACCGGCCGGAGCTCCCGGCCGGTTTGTTATTAAGGGCGAGCGTGTATGCGGACTTCAAGGAGAAAACCGGAAACGGCGGCCGGGGAGATTGATTTTCCCGCCGGATAAAGTATAATATCTTGCGGAAACGCGGGAATGACCCGGGCTTGGAAAGCCCGGAAGGACGCGAAAAGGAAATCGCCGGGAGCATCTCCCGGAAAAATGGGAAAAAGAGGGAAAAGACAGGAATGAAATCAATCAGGACGATGCTGCTTATGATTGGTATGATCGCGACGCTTCTGGCTGGATGCGCGGGGGCTGACAAGACCCCTCCGGAAAACCTGGCGGGAGATCAGACCCACCAGGAGTCCCTGGCGGAGGAACAGGTCCGTCCCGAAGCCATGCCGGAGGTCCCGACGATTCCGGAGCCCGCGGCGGAAAACAGCCTTCCGGAGATCCCCCTGGCCGAAAACCAGTACCTGATTCTCATTCGGGACGCGGGGGACGGCACGCCGGTCGCCGGCGTCATGGTTCAGTTCTGCTCGGATACGATGTGCATGGTGGGCCTCGCGGACGAAAACGGCTACGCCTTTTTTGAAGCCGATCCCGGAAATTACACCGCGCATGTGCTCAAAGCCCCGGAAGGCTATGAGGCGACCGGGGAGGAAATCGCGCTGACGGCCGAAAACCGCATGGTGGTTCTGCCGATTCCGAAAGCAGGCGAGGCACTGCCCGGGAACGAATAAGACGAAAGGCCAGCCGGGAAGACCGCGGCCTTCCCGTGTGAATGGCGCGGAAAGCTGGCCCCATCGAAAGCGGACAAAGGAGATCTTCAATGACGCGGAAAAAAGCCTACCTGATCGCGATGGCGCTGCTGATGACGCTGCTGACCGTGCTGCTTTGCGCCGCGGCCATCCGGATCTGGCGGGAGGGCTCCGCCCGAAAGGCGGAAAACCCGCTGGAGGCGGTCTACACGCCGGAGAAGGTGGAGGAGGAACTGCTTCGGATCAGTCCGCTGCTTTACGCAGTGATCGGGATGGCGGCCGCGGGGCTTCTGCTGGGCATTCGGGATGAGAAGAACGCCCGGCCTTCTCCCGCGCCCGAGGCGGCCCGAAAGCAGCGTCAGGAAACAAAAGGCGGAAGGTCGCCCCGGACCGGGGAACAGCCGTCAGACCGCGGAACCAACGCCGTCAGGATCGCGCTGCTGCTGGCGGCGGGGGCGCTGATGGTGCTGGGGGCGATGAACGGAAGCATGGAGGATGTCCTGCGGAAGGCGATCAATATCTGTACGGAGTGCATTGGCCTTGGATAAAATAAAACAGGGAACCTGGTGGCAGCGCCACCGCCCCTCAACCAGGCGGCTGGTCCAGGTGTATTGCGCGCTGCTGTATAACGCGCATCTGAAGGGCTTTGTGACCGGGGAGATTTACCGGGGCCCAACCAAAGCCGCCTGCGTGCCGGGGCTGAACTGCTATTCCTGCCCGGGAGCGGTCGGCGCCTGCCCGCTGGGCGCGCTGCAGAACGCCCTGGCGGCCTCGGGCCACCGGGCGGGCTGGTATGTGCTGGGGATCCTTCTGCTCTTTGGCGTGACGCTCGGCAGGACGGTCTGCGGATGGCTGTGCCCCTTTGGTTGGATCCAGGAGCTTCTCCACCGGATTCCAACGCCGAAGATCCGGAAATCCGCCGTGACCCGGACGCTCAGCTGGATGAAGTATATCGTGCTGGCGGTGTTTGTGATCATCCTGCCTCTGTTTTACGGGCTGGCCCATGACCTGCCGCTGCCGGCGTTTTGCAAATACATCTGCCCGGCCGGCACGCTGGAGGGCGCCATGGGGCTTCTGCCGACGAACCGCGACTTTTTCAGCATGCTGGGGGAGCTGTTTACCCGGAAGTATGTGATCATGCTGATCATCGGCCTGGCCTGCGTCTTTTGCTACCGTTCCTTCTGCCGCTTCCTGTGCCCGCTGGGGGCGATTTACGGGCTGTTCAACCGCTTCAGCATCGTCGGGGTCAGGGTGGATCCGACCCGATGCATTCAGTGCGGCGCCTGCGTGAGACACTGCGAAATGGACATCCGCGGGGTGGGCGACCATGAATGCATCAGCTGCGGAAAATGCATGGCGCACTGCGGGACGGGCGCCATCTCCATCCGCGCGGGAAAAATCACGCTGAAGGGACCGGAAATCCGAGGGGAGGAGAAGGTTTCGGAAACGGCTCCGGAAGCCGCGCGGAAGAGGAAGACGCTTGGGCGGGCGCTCTGGGGCGCGGCACTGGCGGTGCTTTGCTTTGCCCTTCTGTGGTTTAACGTGCTGGATCCCTCCGCGGCCGAAAGGGCAGGGGACGAGCGGAGCGGAGAGGCCGGAAGCATCGAGGCGCGGACGGATGAAGCCTCGAGGGAAGCGGCCGGGCCGGCCGGAACCGGGCCGGAAGCAAGCCGGCCTGCAAAGGAAGAACGGGCGGGAGACACGGAAACGCCCGCGGAGCCGGAAAAGAAATGGGAAAGCGACGCCCCCGTCGGATACGAAGTCGGGCAGCGGCTGGAGGATTT
>CAMOGC010000152.1 GCA_946613955.1 uncultured Clostridia bacterium | reverse complement strand
CCCTGGGCGAGGCGGGCACGGTGCTGCTGGTGGAGGAAAAGCATGAATCCCGCCGGGCGGAAATGCGCCGCATGGCGGAAATGCTGGCCATCGGCGGGGCGGATGTGACGGGCTGCGTCCTGCTGTAAAGCAAAGGAAAGAGAAAACTGACCCCTGGCGCGGCTTTCCCGTAAAACAAACGGAAGCCGCGCCGGCGCGAGATCCGGCTTCCGTCCGCTGTCGAGCTCAGGGCCGCGGCGGCCGGGCCGGAAACACAGACACGGTTTACCCCCCCCGAGGGGACAGGCGGCTGACCCGCTTTTTCCCCGCGGGAGGGCGGAGCCGTGTCTTTTTTTGGAGGATGTCCCTTGGATACGAAGAAGAAACGCCGGCTGGAGCACGCGCGAAAGGTTCAGCTGATGCTGATTTTGTGGGATCTTTTCGCGGTATCGGTCTCCGGCCTGGTGGCGCTGTGGCTGCGGTTTGACTGCATGGTCTCCCGGATTCCGAAGGAATATCTGAACCCGGTGCTTTATTTCACGCCGGTCTACGCGCTGCTCTGCGTGGTGATTTTCAGATGGGCGGGGCTTTACCGGAGCCTCTGGCGCTTCGCCAGCTATCACGAGATGATCCAGATCGTGAAGGCTTCGGTCGTTACCGCGGCGCTGAATATCCTTGGACTCTATCTGGTCAAGGGATCGATGTACGGATATGTGCCGGCGCGCATGCCCATCGCCTATTACATCCTCCAGATCGCCTTCCAGTTCCTCCTGATCGCCGCCAGCCGCTTCGGATACCGGATGGTGCTTCTGCTCCGGGATAAAAGAGGCGTCCGGGGCGTGGGGAAAAATGTCATGCTCATCGGCGCCGGGGAGGCGGGGCAGGTCATCCTTCGGGAAACGAACCATACCACCGAGAGCGAGGACCGCATCGTCTGCATCATCGACGACAACCGCAACAAATGGAAGATGACCATCGACGGGGTGCCGGTGCTGGGCGGCCGGGAAGAAATTCCCGCGGCGGTGGAAAAATACAATATTGAGAAAATCTATTTCGCCATTCCCAAGGCCGGCGCCCAGCAGCGCCGGGACATCCTCCAGATCTGCAACGAAACGGGATGCGAGGTGCGGGCCCTGCCGGGCATTTTCCAGCTGGCCAACGGGGACGTGTCCGTCAGCCGGATGAAAAAGGTCTCCGTCGACGATCTGCTGGGCCGGGATCCCATCCGGCCGGATCTGAGCGGCGTCTTCGATATGATCCACGGCAAGCGGGTGCTGGTGACCGGCGGCGGCGGATCCATCGGGTCCGAGCTGTGCCGCCAGATCGCCGGCCATGAGCCGGAGCAGCTGATCATCCTGGATATCTACGAAAATAACGCCTACAGCATCCAGCTGGAGCTGAAGCGCAAGTATCCGAACCTGAACCTGGTGACCCTGATCGGCTCCGTGCGCGACAGCCGGAAGATGTTCGACCTTTTCGAAACCTACCGGCCCCAGATCGTCTACCACGCGGCGGCCCATAAGCATGTGCCCCTCATGGAGGACAGCCCCTGCGAGGCCATCAAGAACAACGCCATCGGAACGTATAAGACCGCCTACGCCGCCATGGCCCACGGATGCGAGCGCTTCGTCCTGATTTCCACGGATAAGGCCGTCAACCCGACCAATATCATGGGAGCCAGCAAGCGCCTTTGCGAAATGATCATCCAGAGCTTTGACCATATGATCAAGGCGGGCCGGGCGGCGGAAATTCCCCAGCTCTTTACCCATCCCGGCGACCGGCGCTTCCAGGGGGACCGGGAGGCGCTCAGGGAGGCGAGGACGGAATTCGTCGCCGTCCGCTTCGGCAACGTCCTGGGCTCCAACGGCTCGGTGATTCCCCTTTTCCGGAAGCAGATCGAGAACGGCGGCCCCGTAACCGTGACCCATCCGGATATCATCCGCTACTTTATGACCATCCCCGAGGCGGTCAGCCTGGTGCTGCTGGCGGGCAGCTACGCCGGCGGCGGGGAAATCTTCGTGCTGGATATGGGCAGCCCCGTCAAAATCGACGATCTGGCCCGGAACCTGATCCGCCTCTCCGGCTTCAAGCCCGATGAGGATATCAAGATCATTTATACCGGCCTGCGGCCCGGGGAAAAGCTGTATGAGGAAAAGCTCATGGCGGAGGAGGGCCTCCGCAGGACGGAAAACGATTTGATTCATATCGGTATGCCGGTCAAATTCGACGTGGATGAATTCCTGGCGCAGCTGGGCGATCTGATGATCGCCGCCTATAAGAACAAGGACGATATCCGGGACCGGGTGCAAGCCATGGTCAGCACCTATCATCCCGCCGATAACGAAGCGGCGGAGCCGCCGAAACAGGAGCGGTAAGCCGGGAGCCCTGAACGAAAACAGACTGCGGAAAGCGAAGGTTGCGTATGAAGAAAGTATGGGATACGATCGCGAAGGATCTGTGGATTGTCCTTCTGGACATTCTGGCTGTAAACGCGGCTTATCTTCTGGCCCTGCTGATCCGGTTCTATGTGAACTTTACCTTCCGGCCGACGGTTCATTACCTGCTGGGCGACTGGGGAAGGTTCGCCCCGTTCTATACGGTGCTGTGTCTGGTCGTCTTCTTCGCCTTCCGGCTTTACGGGGGCATGTGGCGCTTCGCCGGGATTAATGATATGAACCGGATTATCGGCGCCAATCTGGTCACGTGCGTGATCCAGATCGTCGGAACCGCCCTGTTCATCCGCCGGATGCCCATTACCTATTATGTCATCGGCGCGATTCTGCAGTTCCTCTTTGTGGCCACGATCCGCTTCGGGTATCGGATCCTGCTGGTCGAAAAAAAGAAGATCGCCTCCCGCAACGTCCCCGCCATCCCGACGCTGATCATCGGGGCGGGCGAAACCGGCCGCAAAATCCTCAAGCATATGGAGGACAGCGCGTTTAAACCGGTTGCGATCCTGGATGAAGCGAACGCGGGCAAGAGCCTGGACGGTGTTCCGGTCATCGGCGGCCAGCTGGAGGACGCGGTCAAAAAATACAATATCCGGGAAATTGTGATCGCGGACAGTCATATGGGCAAGGACGAGCGGAAGGCCGTCAGGGATCTGGCGGACAAAATGGAAATTGAGCTCCTGGATTATACGGGCTATCTGGTCAACCTCGGCGGAAGAATCCCGCTGGCCGCCCTTCTGGAAATCAGCCGCGGCGCGGTCAGAATTACCGTCGATGGCGAAATAAAGGAATACGAGAGTGGCGAAGCCGCCTTGAAGGATATCAGCGACCGGTATGACGTTGTGTCCGTCGAGGATCTGAAACTCGAACTGAAAAAGCCGGCCCAGACCGCCTATGTCGGTTTTGAAGCCTGGGCGAAACAGTATAAGGAGGAGACCGGCAGCGACGTCAGCTTCTTCTGAAATCCGTGATCATTCAAAGCATAGCCGCTTCGGCGCGAAAAAGCCAGGAATATTATGCATACGCTGCCGAGTTAACTTCTCGACCACCAGGAGGCCAGAAACTTGCTACGCTTGTGGGACGGAAGATACTGATGACGCGTGGAGCGCTATTAGGGAACATTATGGGTTGTGAGCCGGTTCCCGCTCATTCTCGTGGGGCACAAGATAACCACATGGCGTGGTTAAGAAAAAGATGTGGCCGATAACCATACGAGCGTGTGAAAAAAGTACCGAAGTAACCGCCGAGAAGGCGTAAGAGTATAGAAGGCCGGGGAGTAAGAGTAAATGTATGACTTTATGGGAGATCCGCGTTTCAAGGGGATCGAGAAATTCGACCGGAAGGTGTGGTTGTCTTCACCAACCATGCATGGTGACGAGCAACGTTGGGTTGATGAGGCCATCCAGACAAACTGGGTAAGTACGGTTGGACAGAACATAAATGTGGTAGAGGAAATGATGGCTGAGTATATCTGCGTGAAGTACGCGGTGGGGTTGTCTTGCGGGACAAGTGCCCTGCACTTAGCCACAAAACTCGCCGGAGAAAAACCCTACGGTCAGGCGAAACCGAATGAGGGGACGCTGGAAGGAAAGCGGGTGTTCTGCTCAGATGTTACCTTCGACGCCTCTATCAATCCTGTCGCCTACGAGGATGGCGAGGCTGTGTTTGTCGACACAGAACGAGAGACCTGGAACATGGATCCGGAAGCTTTAG
>CAMOGC010000151.1 GCA_946613955.1 uncultured Clostridia bacterium | reverse complement strand
CGGCCCCATTTCCGCCGGGCGGAAAAAAAGCAGGCCGCCGCCTCCCGCTGATCGCGTTTACGCCGCGCCGGGCGCGTGCCGCAAAGCGGCAAAATTACATTTCGCGCCCGGTCGCATCCGCCGGAGGATTATCGGAAACGAAAATTTATTTTTCGTTTCCGATAATAACCAGCGCCGCTTCCCCCTGCGGAAAGCGGCGCTGGTTTTTTTGTGAGTCAAGGCGGAGCAAGACAGTAGAACCGTCCCCCTGTCTTGCCCCTGTCTTGCTTATTTTCTTTTCAGGTCCCGAAGGAATTTATGCACCCGGCCGGGCACGGTTTTTTCTCTTTTTTCCGCCATGGCCGCGTCCAGCGCGCCGGCGCGGTAGACGTTATTGTCCGGGCTGCGGCGGATTGCCTCCCGGAAGGACTGATGGGCGCTGTGGTACTGCTCCATGGCCATGAGCACCTTTCCCTGGGTATAGTACCAGGAGGCGTCCCGGCTTTCCGCCCGCATCAGCTGGCGCAGGGCGCTTTCCGGCTTTCCCCGGGCCATCATTTTTTCCGCCAGGATGACCGCCTCCCCCCGGGGAAGCTCCTGGGTATAGGCCGCCTGCTGCCGCGGGGTCGCCAGCCGCAGGGCCTCCTCATAGGCCAGGTTCAGGCGGGTCAGCTCCTCCAGGGCCGCCTTCCTTTTTTCCGGGTCCCGCACCATGTCGGGATGGCAGAGCTTGACCCGGGCCCGATAGGCCGCGCGGATCTCGTCCGGATCGGCCCAGGCGCGAAGGCCCAGGACCTCAAAAGGCGAGCCGTTCATCCCTCGTATTCCTTCCCTTCTTACAGGATCGGCTCCCGGCTGATCACCGCGCCCAGGGAGCGAAGCTTATCCTCAATATGCTCATAGCCCCGGTCGATATAGCCGGGCTCGTAAATCTCCGTCTCCTACAGGATCGGCTCCCGGCTGATCACCGCGCCCAGGGAGCGAAGCTTATCCTCAATATGCTCATAGCCCCGGTCGATATAGCCGGGCTCGTAAATCTCCGTCACGCCGCGCGCCATCAGGCCGGCCACGATCAGGGCCGCCCCCGCCCGCAGATCCGTCGCCGTCAGGGGGGCGCCGTAAATCTCCGGCACGCCCTCGATTATCGCCGTCCGGTCCATGACGCGGACGCGGGCGCCCATCCGGCGCAGCTCGTCCAGATGGCGGAAGCGCTGCTCGAAAATCGTTTCCTGCACGATGCTGGTTCCCTTCGCCGTGGTCAGCAGGGCGCTCATGGGCTGCTGCAGATCCGTCGGGAAGCCGGGATAAACCTGGGTTTTAAAATTGATGGCCCGGCGCTGGCCCAGGGACCGAACCCGGATCGCGTCGTCATAATCCGTAACCTTGACGCCCATTTCCAGGAGCTTGGCGCTCAGGGCGTCCATATGCGTGGGGATGCAGCCGTGAATCGTCACGTCCCCGCAGGTAGCGGCGGCGGCGATCATCAGCGTCCCGGTCTCGATCTGATCCGGGATGACGGCGTAGGTCGTGGAATGCAGCGTCTGGACCCCGCGGATGCGGATGGTATCCGTCCCGGCGCCCTTGACCTTGGCGCCCATGCTGTTGAGGAAGTTGGCCAGATCGACGATATGGGGCTCCTTGGCCGCGTTATGAATGGTGGTGGTTCCCTTCGCCTTGACCGCGGCCAGCATGACGTTCACCGTCGCCCCCACGGTCACCATGTCGAAGAACACGTCGCCCCCCGTCAGGTTTTCGGCCTCGGCCGTCAAAACGCCGCGGATCTCCTCCGCCTCGGCGCCGATGGCCTGGAAGCCCTTCAGATGCTGGTCCACCGGGCGGGACCCGATGTCGCAGCCCCCGGGCGTGGGCACCCGCGCCTTGCCGCACCGCCCCAGCAGGGCCCCCAGCAGGTAATAGCTGGCGCGCAGCCGCTGGGCATTCCGGTAGGAAACCGCAACGCCCTCCGCCGGGCGGGGATCGACCCGCATCGCCTGGCCGGGCTCGTATTCCACCTTCGCCCCCAGCTCCCGCAGGATATCCGCCAGCGCGTGCACATCCTCGATGTCCGGCAGGTTCTCAATCACGCAGGGCTCGTCGCACAGCAGAGACGCCGGAATCACGGCCACGGCGGTATTTTTCCCGCCGCTGACCTGCACGTCGCCTTCCAGGGCGTTTCCCCCGGTAATCAGCATCCTGTCCTTCCCTGCCATCCGCGATGCCACCTTCCTTCGTCAGCCTTCCGCGCGTGGATTCTGTGCCCCGCTTCCCGCGCCGCGGAGAAACGGACGGGCCCCCGTTTTTCCGGGAACCGGTTTCAGTATTATACACGCTTTCCCGATCCCTGACAAGAAGGAGGCGGCCGTGCCGTCGCCGCCTCCGCTTCCCGGGAATTGATTTTTCCCGGAAGATGTCGTATGATAGCCCCAGGAAGAACGATATCGTTTCCCGGAGGGATGCGAGATGAAAAAATGGCTGGCTGTGATCCTCGCCGCGCTGACGCTGGCGCCGCTCCTGGCCTTCGCGCAGGAGCCCCTGCCCCAGCGCGTCTATGATTACAACAAAAGGGTGGTTCGGAAATACGACAGCGATTCCCTGAAATATACCGTGGAGACGATGAAGCTCTACGGCGTCAAATGCTACCTGGTCAAGGTCTGGGTGCGGGATCCCGCAAGGCAGATCCGGAAGGTGACCGCCGAATGGAAAACCAACATCATGCGCCCGGTGCACATGGCCCAGAAGCTGCCGGAGCTGGCCCTGGCCATCAACGGCAGCGGCTACGTCAGCCCCACCTATCCCTGGATTCCGGAAAACTATCCCGGAACCAATTCGGATTACTACTATACGCCCCTGGGCTCCCTGACGATTACCGACGGGGAAATCTTCCGGAACCTGGAGGGCGTCCCGTATTACGGGCTGACGCTGGAGGAAGACGGGCTCCAGATGTATACCGGGGCGGACAACGCCGACGTGCTGGCCCGTAATCCCTCGCAGACCTGGAGCTTCTATGTGGAATGCCCCATGCAGCGGAACGGGGAAATCCTGACGCCGGACCCGGAGGACTGGGAATTTGCCGGCAAAAGGGCCCGCCGGACCGTCCTCGGCCGCATGGACCGGAATAATTATCTGATTCTTTCCGTGACCAACGAGGGGGGCTTCGGGCTGACGCTGCCCCAGGTCAACACCTTTTTCAAAAACCACTTCCCCGTGGAATGGCTCTACAATCTGGACGGAGGGCCCTCCTCCGCGCTGCTGTGCCGGGGAAAGGGGAAAAACCATTTTGCCACCGTCGCCGGCGGAGAGGCCCGGGACGCGGATATCCTGGGCTTTACGGAGCTGCCGGAGGAATAAGCGGAGCCCTTTCCGGCCGCCCGGCGCGCGGGAAACCGCCCGTCCTGCTGGCCGTTTCGAGCTGAGATCCGACCGGGCCGCCCTGCCGCCTGCCGTATCCCGCCGCCGGGGCCTTTCCACAGCCCTATTCCCCGGGTCTCGCGGAAATAGCCGCCCCTATTTTGCTCCTCCCGCCCTGTATCCGGGCGCGCTAAAGGGTTACAATGATGCCAATCCGGAAGAAATCGGATCAGCCCCCGGAGGCGAATCCCCGGGCTGGCATCATGAAAAAGGAATTGACATTCAGCGAAAGGAGGTTTCACCCATGGAATTCATTACCGGCAATCTGCCCATGATTCTCTGCTTTGTCGCGGGGTTCGGGCTGCTGCTGGCGGAGGCCTTCATGCCGGGCTTCGGCGTGGCGGGGGTGCTGGGCATCATCCTGGAGATCATCGCGGTCTTCTTCGCCTGGACTACCCACGGCGCGGCCTTCGCCCTCGTCGCCACCCTGGTCATCGTGGCGCTGATCGCGCTGACCGTCTACCTGTCCTACCGAAGCGCCATGAAGGGCCGGCTCAGCCGCAGCGCCCTGATTCTCCGGAACCGCGAAAAGCCCCAGAAGCAGAACCCCCTGGCCGACCTGGTAGGAAAGGAAGGCGTCACGGTAACGCCGCTGCGCCCCGCGGGCACGGTCGAGATCGACGGCCAGCGGTTCAACGCCGACGGCGGCGGATCCTTCCTCGAAAAGGGAGCGAAGGTCGGCGTCATCGGATTCACCGGCGACCGCCTGGACGTCCGCCTGAAGGAAAGCTGATTTCCGTTATTTCCGAACCCGTTTCCCGCCGCCTGGCCGGCATTTTCCGGAAGGCGGATCCCGTTTTCG
>CAMOGC010000150.1 GCA_946613955.1 uncultured Clostridia bacterium | reverse complement strand
TTCCGGGCCGAGGACGACCATGGCGGCGGCACGACGGAGAATATCGACAACATCCGCAAATCCTGAAGCATGGGACGAACCGGCGGAGCGCGGTTTCCTCCGCGCCTCCGCCGGCTTTTTCGGCCCCGATCGGAGCGCGGACACAGAGAGGGGATACCTTGGAAAGAAGAAAGACGGCCGTTCTGATCGGCGGCAAAATCTACAGCTTCTATACCGATGACCCGGAGGAGTATATCGAGACCCTGGAGCAAAGAGCCAACGAAGCCCTGCGGGAAGGGGAACGGGCGGCCGGGGGCTCATCCGGCGGCGCGGTGCTGGCCATTATTTCCCTGACGGACCGGCTGATGCGGATGGAGGAGAAGCACCCGGAAAAAACGGACAAGCCCAAAAATGCCGCGCCCCGGAAGAAAGATACACAGACAGAGGCGCAGGGCCAGATGACCGTCTGGGACGTACTGGAGATGAGCGGGGAAACGGCGGGCGCGAAAGAACAGGATGCACCGGCGATCCCCGAAGGCGGCGAAGCCGAAGACGCCGTAAGAGCCGCGGCCGGGCCGGCGATCCCAGAAGCAGGCAGGGATGCAGCTGCAGCGAAAGAACAGGATGCACCGGCGATCCCCGAAGGCGGCGAAGCCGCGGCAGCCCCAAAAGAGGCGGGCGGGCCGGCCGGCCATCAGAAACGGCGGAAACGCAGCCGCCATGAAAAGATAAAGCGAGGAAAAGCATGATTGCCAATTATCACAGCCACACCTACCGGTGTCATCACGCCACCGGGACCCAGAGGGAATATATCGAGCAGGCGATTCAGGCGGGAATCCGGGTCTGGGGGTTTTCCGACCACACGCCCTATCCCTTCGGCAACGGATACGTTTCCGGCATCCGGATGCTTCCGGAGGAGCTGGAAAGCTATGTGAAGGACACCCTGGATCTGAAGCGGGAATACGAAAAGGACATCGAGATTCACCTGGGCCTGGAGGTGGAATACTACCCGAGGCATTTCGAGGCGCTGCTCCGCCTTTGCGAAGACTATCCCATCGAATACTTTCTTCTGGGCCAGCATAGCACCCATAATGAGTATGACGGGGTTTATTCGGGAAGGGAAACGTGGGACGAAGCGGTTCTGAAGGCCTACTGCGACCAGGTGATCGCCGGCCTTCAGACCGGGCGGTTTCTGTATGTCGCCCATCCGGATCTGATTCATTACGTGGGCGAAGAACAGATCTATGACCGTCACATGCGAAGGATGTGCCGGGAAATGAAAGCCCGGGGGATCCCGGGAGAAATCAACTTTCTGGGGCTGCTGGATGACAGAAATTATCCCGATCCCCGCTTCTGGCGGATCGCCGGAGAGGAGGGGCTGAGCGCGGTGCTGGGCATCGACGCCCACAGGACGGACAGGATCATCCTTCCCCAGTGCGAGGAACGCGCGAGGAAGATCGTGCGGGAGTACGGGCTCCATCTGATCGAACAGGTTCTGTGAGACGCGAAGATACAAAAAAGCGGGGACAGCAAGTCTGCTCCGCTTTTTCAGTGGTTTTGCCGGAAACTATTGACAATCGTGGGAAAACGTCAATAATGAAAAGAATGAAGCGAATGCCGGGGCCGGCAAACGGCCGTCCGGAGGGGAGCCGTTGAATGAGGCGGATCAGGGAACGGCACCAAAGCTTCCGAAGAAACCGGAAATGATCCAGGAGAGGAAGACAGAACGATGATTTCATTGATTGCGTCGCTGGCGGTCCTGCTGATTGGCTATATGGTCTATGGCCGCCTGACGGAAAAGGTATTCGGGCCGGACGACCGGACGACCCCGGCCATCGCCGTTAACGACGGCGTGGACTGCGTGCCCATGAAGCCCTGGCGGGCTTTCCTGGTTCAGCTTTTGAATATCGCCGGAACCGGCCCGATCTTCGGCGCGCTGATGGGCGCTTGCTTTGGCCCCATCGTCTTTTTGTGGATCGTGCTGGGATCCATTCTGGGCGGCGCGGTGCATGATTACATGTGCGGCATGATCTCCTGCCGCCACGGGGGCGATTCCATCGCCGAGCTGTCCGGCCTCTATCTGGGCGGAGCGGCCAGATGGATCATGCGGGCGTTCTCCGTGCTGCTTCTGGTTTTGACGGGCACGGTGTTCGTCAACAGCCCCGCCGCGCTGATCGCCAATCTGACGCCCGGGTTTATGAATGTGGACTTCTGGGTCGTGGTGATCCTGCTGTACTATGTGCTGGCGACGCTGCTGCCCATCGATAAGCTGATCGGCAGGCTGTATCCCGTCTTTGGCGTGATTCTGATCGTCATGGCGGTCAGCGTGCTGGGAGGCATCATCGCCGGCGGATACCGGATTCCGGAGATTACGCTTACGAACCTGCATCCCGAAAATCTGCCCGTTTGGCCTTTCATGTTTGTGACGGTGGCCTGCGGCGCCATCTCCGGCTTCCATGCCACGCAATCGCCCATGATCGCCAAATGCATTACCAGCGAGAAGCAGGGGCGGGGCGTGTTTTACGGCGCCATGATCGCTGAATCCGTGATCGCGCTGATCTGGGCCGCGGCGGGCGTCGCCTTCTACGGCGGGACCCAGCTGCTCAATGAAGCCCTGGGCAGCCTGGGACAGTCCGGAACGGTTTACGAGATTTCGCAGAAGATGCTGGGTACCGTGGGCGGCGTGCTGGCCATTGTCGGCGTGGTCGTGTGCCCCATTACCTCGGGCGATACGGCTTTCCGCAGCGCCCGGCTGATTCTGGCGGAGATGACCCACCTGGATCAGAAAAAAATCGTGAACCGCCTGATCATCACCCTGCCGCTGCTCGCCATCGGCGCGGTGCTGACCCGGATGGATTTCAACGTGCTGTGGCGGTATTTCTCCTGGAGCAACCAGACCCTGGCCATGATCGCGCTGTGGGTGGCTACGGCTTATCTGATCAAGGAAAACAGGCAGCGGTTCAGCTCCCTCCTGACGGCGCTTCCCGCCACCTTTATGTCCGCGGTCAGCATGACCTACATCCTGATGGCCAATGAGGGCTTCGGACTGTCGCGGACGATCGCGTATCCCATTGGCGTATGCTTTGCGGCCGCGCTGCTGATCCTGTACGCGGTGTTTCTGAAGAAAAAGCTGGCCAACGCGTAAGCCCGCCCCGATTAAGCTTCAGCGCTGACCGCGCTTCGCCGCGCTGAAAAGGCGCGCGTACGCTTCGTCCCCGCGGGGAGGAGCCCCTTCTTCATCATGGAAGAACCAATCAACGATGAACAGGAGAGAAACAGATGGACATCAACATTCTTCTGGCTCTGCAGGATTTCAGGAACGGCGTTGGCTCCTTTCTGACGGAATTCCTGAACAAGATGACCTTCCTGGGCGAACTTCCCACGGCCTTCGTGGTCATGGCCGCGATCTACTGGTGCTTCAGCAAGGAATACGGAACCTATATGATGATGGGTTGGAGCGGCAACCGCCTGGTGAACGGCGTGCTGAAGGTGACCGCCTGCGCCTACCGCCCCTGGATCAGGGACGCCCGCATCATTCCCTACGGGAATTCGATGACGACGGCCACCGGATACTCCTTTCCCAGCGGGCATACGATGAACGCGGCTTCCGTGTTTGGCGGGGCCGCGTTCCGGAAAGAGCTGCCGAAGGCGCTGCGGATTCTCCCGGTGGTGATCATGCTGCTGGTCGCCTTCAGCCGGAATTTCCTCGGCGTCCATACGCCGCAGGATACCCTGGTCGGCATAGCCGCCGGCATGCTGGTCATGGGTCTGACGTCGATGATGATGCGCTGGCTGGAAGCGCATCCGGAAAAGGATCTGCTGGTGGTCTTCATCGGCCTCGTCCTCGCCGCCGCGGTGGCAGTTTACGCGGCCGTGAAGCCCTATCCGGAGGATTATAACGCGGAGGGCAAGCTGCTGGTGGACGGGGCCAAAATGGCGAACGACACCTTCAAGGGCATCGGCTGGTGCGCCGCGTTCCTCGTGGGCTGGATTCTGGAAAGACGCTATGTCGGGTTTACGACCACCGATGTGCCGATGGTCCGGCGGATGGTCCGGCTGGTGACCGGCGTGTTCAGCTATTACGCGGTCAGCCTGATTCTTGTGCCGCTGGTGAAAGGATGGATCGGCGGCCCGGCGGGCACCATGATTTCCTGCTTCCTCCAGATGTTCTTTGTCGCGTTTATATTCCCCTGGTGCATGAAAAAGGCGGAAAAGACACGGAGCTGAAACCGT
>CAMOGC010000149.1 GCA_946613955.1 uncultured Clostridia bacterium | reverse complement strand
CCCCGCTTCGCGGGAAAGCCGTCTGTGCTTCTCCCATAGCGGGTTCATTCCTGATAATCCTGCAGGGACACCGAGACGAGCTTGCTGACCCCCTGCTCCTCCATGGCCACGCCGTACATCGCGTCGGCCCGTTCCATGGTTCCCTTCCGGTGGGTAATGACGATAAACTGGGTGTTTTTGGAATATTCCGCCAGATAGTCGGCGTAATAGCCGATATTGGCGTCGTCCAGCGCCGCCTCGATCTCATCGAGCAGGCAGAAGGGCGTGGGCTTCAGCTTCAGCGTCGCGAAAAGGATGGCGATGGCCGTCAGCGTCCTTTCCCCGCCGGAAAGCAGGGACAGCAGCTGCAGCTTTTTCCCCGGGGGCTGGGCGTTGATCTCGATGGCGCAGTTGAGCGGATCCTCCGGATCGGTGAGGATCAGCTGGGCCTGCCCCCCGCCGAACAGCCGGCGGAAGGTTTCGGAAAAATACCCCTGCAGGAGCTTGAAGTTTTCCACAAAGGTCGCCCGCATCTGCTCCACCAGCCGGCCGATCAGATCGCGCAGATCCTTTTCCGCCTGCTCCAGATCCTCCCGCTGGGCGGAAAGCTCGTCGAACCGGGCCTTCGTTTCGGCGTATTCCTCCACCGCCCGGACGTTGACCACCCCCAGGGCGCGGATTTCCGCCTGCAGCCGGGCGGTCTCCCGGTCCGCCTCGGCCAGGTTGATGCCCTCCGGCCGGCGGAAAGCTTCCGCCCCGGCGTAGGTCAGCTCATAGGTGTTCCAGATCCGGTCCTGCAGGGCCTTCAGGTCGCCCTCCGTCCGTGTCCGCGCCAGCTCCAGCCGGTGCGCCTTGTCCGCGTCGCGGCTTCGGCTCTGGTGCAGGCCCTCCATTTCCGACAGAATATCCCGCAGGGCCGCCTGCTTTTCGCCCCGCTCTTTCTCCAGGGCCGCGGAAGCCTGCTCCCGCCGCTCCTGTTCCAGCCGGGCCTTTTCCGCCGCGGCGGTCAGGGTCTCGGCCTCCCGCAGATCCTTTTCCTCTTCCTCGGCCATCCGGCCCAGGCTCTCGGCCCGGCGCCGCTCCTCCCGGCCCATCCTTTCCTTCTCGGAAAGATAGCGGTCCCGGTCTCTTTCCAGGGTTTCCCTTTCATGCCGCAGATCGGAAACCTCCAGCGTCAGCCGCAGGGTTTCCGCCCCGCAGGCCTCCGCCTTCTGCCGCGCCTCCGCCAGCAGCGCCTGGAGCCGGGCGGTTTCCTTTTCCATCTCGTCCCGGGACAGCTGGCTTTTTTCCGTCTTGCCCGCCGCCATGGACAGCTGTTCCTCCAACTGGATCATGGATTCCATCAGCTGCTCCCGCGCCGCCTCGGTTTCGGAAAGCCGCATGGCGTGCCCGCTCCGGTCGGCCTCGGCGTTCTGGACATGCTCGGTTTCCCGGGCCACGGCGATCTCCTGCTGATGCAGATTCTCCAGCGCCGCGGCGACCGCCGCCTTCAGCCGGTTTTTTTCCGTCTGGCCCCTTTGCAGGGCGGAAAGCAGTCCCTCCAGCTCCTTCTGCCCCGCGGCGACCCCCTCCGTCAGCTCCTGCAGCTCCCGTTCCCGGGAGAACAGGTTCACGCTGCGGGAGGAAACGCTGCCGCCGGTCATGGATCCGCCGGAATGCATGACGTCCCCCTGCAGGGTCACCAGCCGGAAGGCGTGCCGCCCCCGGCGCATGATGGCGATGCCCCGGTCCAGATCCTCGGCGACGATGGTCCGCCCCAGCAGGTTTTCCACCACGCCCCGGTATTTTTCATCGCATTCCACCAGCTCCGACGCGACGCCCAGGCACCCTGGCATGGAAAGCACTTCCCTCTCCCGGGCGTCGAGCAGCCGTGATCGCACCGAGCTGACGGGCAGGAAGGTCGCCCGGCCCAGCCGGTTCCGCCGCAGGTATTCGATGAGCCGCTTCGCGGTTTCCTCATCCTCGGTCACGATATGCTGCTGGGCCGCGCCCAGCACCATGTCCATCGCCGTCTCGTAGGCCTTCGGCACGCGGATCAGCTGGCCCAGGACGCCGTAAACGCCCTGCATCCGGGTGTCCCGCGCTTCCTTCACGGCGGCCCGGACGGCGTGGGCATAGCCCTCCATCTCCCGGGACATCTCCGCCAGGAGCTTGCGGCGGGTTTCCTTTTCCTTCGTTTCCGCCATCCGCCGGTCGTATCCTTCCCGGGCCCGGATCACATCTCCGTCCGCCCGGTTCAGCTCCTCCGTCAGCGCCTGCCACTCGGCGGTCTTTTCCTCCTGCAGCTTTTCCTCCGCCGCCAGCATGCGCCGGGCCTCCAGAACGGCGTCTTCCTTTTCCCGGGCCTCCTTCCGCATGTTTTCGCAGGAGACGGTCACCTCGCCCAGCCGGCTTTCCATGGTGGAAAGCATCGTTTTCAGCCGCGTCTGGTCATTCTGAACCGCCGCGTGGCGGTTCATCGCGTCCAGCACGGCGGCCTTCTGGCTTTCCAGGGCTTCCTCCCGTTCCGCTTCCTCCGCCCGCGCCGCTTCCTCGGCCCCGACGGCCCGCGCCAGAGCGTTTTCCTTCTCCTCCAGCAGGCGGGTTTGCTCCTGGCTGCCGGAATCGTTTTCGGCATACAGCTTTTCCAGCTCCCGCAGCCGGTCCCCGGCCTCCGCCGCCTCAGCCTCGATCCGCTGCCGGTTTTCCTCCCGGCGGGCGCGCCGCTCCTCCACCTCGCGGACGCTGTCCCGGGCCTGATGCAGCGCCTCCAGCCCGGCCATGACCGCCTCCCGGGCAGCGCTTTCTCTGGCCTCCAGGGCGGCGATTTCCTCCTGCAGGGCGTCCCGCCGGGCGGTCTTTTCTCCCAGGGCGGCCTCCGCCTGATCCAGCACGGCCTGCATCTCTTCCAGCCCCGCCTCCACTTCCCGCAGGCGGGTCTCCAGCTTTTCGCTGCGAACCAGAAACAGGTTCAGATCCAGTTCCTTGAGCGCCGCGGATTTTTCCAGATAGATCCGGGCGTTTTTCGCGTCCTCCTCCAGGGGCGCCAGCCGGCCGCGCATCTCCGCCAGCAGGTCGTCCACCCGGGTCTGGTTTTCCATGGTCCGGGCCAGCTTTTTTTCCGCCTCGTCCTTGCGGGCGCGGAACTTGACGATCCCGGCCGCCTCCTCAAAAACAAGCCGCCGATCCTCCCCCCGGCGGGAAAGAATCTCGTCGATCCGGCCCTGGCCGATGATGGAATAGCCTTCCTTGCCGATACCCGTATCCCGGAAAAGATCAACCACCTCTTTCAGGCGGCAGGCGGTCCGGTTCAGAAAATACTCGCTCTCGCCGCTGCGGTAGACCCGGCGGGTCACCATGACCTCGGCATAGTCCACCGGCAGCGCCCGGTCCTCGTTGTCAAAAACCAGGGACACCTCGCAATAGCTCAGGGGCTTGCGCTTCTGCGTCCCGTTAAAAATCACGTCCTGCATGCTGGCGCCCCGCAGCAGGCGGGCATTCTGCTCCCCCAGCACCCAGCGGACGGCGTCGCCGATATTGCTCTTTCCGGATCCGTTGGGCCCGACGATCGCGGTAATCCCCTCCTTCAGAACGATCTCCGTCCTTTGCGCGAAGGATTTGAATCCGTAAAGCTCCAGTTTCTTCAGCCGCATAATTCCTCTAACTCTTTCCGAAATCCCTTCCCCCGCCTGGCTGGGGGATATGCCATGATACCACAATTTTCAGGGAATGAAAACCACGGGAACCGTGGAAATGCAGCCCCGTTTTCGATCCGCATTCTTCCCGGCGCACGAAAAACGCCGCCCGTATGGGACGGCGAGAGGCGGAATAGCCGGCGAGCCAAAAAGGCCGCCCCTTTCGGGGCGGCCTGTGGAATCAGATATACAGTGGAAGGGACATTCCGCGTTACCCGCGGATCACGAACTCTCCCTTCTCGTCCAGATCCACCGTCAGGGTGGAGCCGGGCTCCACGTCGCCGGCGATGATCCGGCGGGCAATCAGGGTTTCCACCCGGCTCTGGAGATACCGCTTCAGGGGCCTTGCGCCGTAGACGGGGTCGAAGCCCCGGTCGATGACCGCCTCCATGGCGGTATCGGTGAGTTCCACCTTCAGCTGCTTCTCCGCCATCCGGGCGTTCAGGTTCTTCACCATCAGCGCCACGATGGAGGCGATTTCCTTCCGGGTCAGGGGCTTGTAATACACGATCTCGTCGATCCGGTTCAGGAACTCCGGCCGGAAGTGGGTTTTCAGCATCCGGTCCACCTGGCTCCGGGCCTCCTC
>CAMOGC010000148.1 GCA_946613955.1 uncultured Clostridia bacterium | reverse complement strand
TGCTGGACTACTTTGACGAGATGGGGCTCTACGCCTTCTCCAGCGGCATCAACCTGATCCTGATCGTGGTGATCCTGATATTCAACGGAGTCGTCAACAAACTGACCGGCGCCAGCATCGATTCCGGCATCGGCGGCGGGAAATAACGGGAGGAGAAGAAGATGGCAAGAATAGAACTGACGGATGTCACGAAAAGGTGGGGCGGCTTCTACGCCGTGGAGCACCTGGATCTGAAGATCGAGGACAACGCCTTCGTGACCCTTTTGGGTCCCTCCGGATGCGGCAAGACCACGACCCTGCGGATGATCGCCGGGCTGGAAACCCCGACCGAGGGCCGGATTACCATCGACGACATGGTCATGTTCGACAGCGAGCAGGGCATCAACATTCCCCCGAACAAGCGGCAGGTCGGGTTCCTGTTCCAGAACTACGCCCTGTGGCCCAACATGACGGTTTATCAGAACATCGCCTTCGGGCTGAGCAACATCAACGAGGCGGGGGTCTCCGTAACCGAGGGCGGGGAGGTGGTCCGCAACCCGAAGGCCGGGGGAAGCGCCCGGAAGCTGACGAAGGACGAGATCCGCCGGGTCGTCAACCGGGTCAGCGCCATCGTCAAGATCGGCCCCTTCCTCGACCGGTATCCCAGCGAGCTGTCCGGCGGGCAGCAGCAGCGCGTGGCCATCGCCCGGACGCTGGCGCCCAGCCCCCGGGTGCTGTTTATGGACGAGCCCCTGTCCAACCTGGACGCCAAGCTGCGGCTGGAGATGCGCTCCGAGCTGCAGCGGCTGCATCTGTCCACCGGCTCCACCTTCGTCTACGTAACCCATGACCAGATGGAGGCCATGACCCTGGCGACGAAGATCTGCCTCATCGACAACGGACTTCTGCAGCAGTACGACGAGCCGCTGACGGTCTATAACCGGCCGAACAACCTCTTTGTGGCGGACTTTGTCGGCAACCCCGCGGTGAACTTTATCGAGGCCACCGGCAGCCGGGCGGGCAGCGGGCTGCTGCTCTCCTTCCTGGACGGCGCCCAGGGCGTCTTTACCCCCGCCGGCGGGCTCGACATCGACGAATGGTACGCCGAGGACGACCGGCGCGAGGCGGAGCGGAAGGCGGAGAAGGAGCGGGCGGCGAAAAAACCCGGATACGTGGAAAAGACCAACAAGGATCTGCCCTTCCCCTATCATATCGCCCGGATCGAGGAGCCGGAGAAGGAGGAGCGCGGCGCCGCCGGGAGAAACGACTTTATCCTGGGCGTGCGGCCGGAATTCATTCACATTACCCAGGACGGCCCCATCGAGGGCGAGGTGTTCAGCGCCATGCCCACCGGCATGGAAACGACCCTGAAGATCAGCATCGGGAATTTCCTGCTGACGGCGGTGGTCTTCGGCGGGGTTACATATAAGATCGGCGAAAAGGTACGGCTGAGCTTCGGCGGCGGGGAGATCATGCTCTTCAGCCGGGAAAACGGCCGCCGGATCACAAACGGCACCCTCGAGGTTCCCCGCGGCGTAAAGCTGATGAAGGGCTGAGGCGCTATCCGCGGATATTCAGCCCGGGCCGGGCGCGGGACGGTGAGCCGGCGCAGGGAAACCCGAAGCCGAAGGGCTGATTTCCGGTTGAAATCCCGAAAGACCTGTGCTAAAATATAAACAAAGAAACCGGAGAGGACATGCTCCGGAGAAATCAAAGGAGGTTTATCCATGAAAAAGCTGCTTTCCGTTTTGCTGGCCGCGCTGCTGGTTATGGGCATGATGTCCTTCGCCGCCGCGGAAAAAGCCCCCGAGGAATATAAGGGCGAGCTGACGATCTATTCCCCCCATGATTCCGATCCCCTCAACGCCGGCGTCGCCGGGTTCGAGGCCAAGTATCCGAACGTGAAGGTGAATGTGGTGGCCGACGGAACCGGCAACCTGCTGAACCGGATCAAGGCGGAATCCGCCGCGCCCGAAGCCGACATCCTCTGGGGCGGCGGCGCCGACTCCCTGGCCGCCTACAAGGACTATTTCCAGCCCTACAAGCCCTCCTGCATCGATCTGCTGGATTCCAGCCTGTATGACAAGGACTATCTGTGGATCGGCGAATCCCCCCTGCCGATGGTGTTCCTGGTCAATACCAACCTGGTCGCCGAGGCCGACATCCCGAAGAGCTGGAAGGATCTGGCGGATCCCAAGTGGGAAGGCAAGATCGCCATCGCCGATCCCGCCTCCTCCGGCTCCGCCTATACCCAGCTGAACACCATGCTGATGATCTTCGGAAAGGTCGACGACGACTACGCCGCCGGCTGGGATTTCGTCAAGGGCCTGATGAAGAACCTGGTCATCCAGAGCGGTTCCTCCGGCGCCCACAAGAACGTGGACTCCGGCGAGTATCCCATCGGCATTACCCTGGAGAAGGCCGCCGTGCAGTATGACCTGAGCGACAAGGGCCATCTGAAGATGATCTATCCGGAAGACGGGACCTCCGCCGTGCCGGACGGCATCGCCATCGTCAAGGGCTGCCGGAACCAGGAGCTGGCCGAGCTGTTCGTCGAATACGCCCTGTCCGCCGAGACCCAGGCCGCCCAGAACAAGGACTTCGGCCGCCGCCCCATCCGCAGCGACGTGACCCCCGTGGGCCTGGCGCCCCTGGGCGACATCACCCTGATGAACTACAACTTCGACTACGCCGGCGCCAACAAGTCCGACATCGTCGAGAAGTGGCAGGACGCCGTGGTGGGCGACTGATCCGGGCTGACCCAAAAAACGAATGAAACAGGAAGGGGGCGCCGGCGCTTGCGCCGGTTCCCCCTTTTCCCTGTTTTCGGGAGGAAGAAAACATATGAGCCACGCGGTTATCATCGAAAAAGCGGTTAAAACCTATGGGGATTTCGTCGCCTGCAACGGGATCAGCCTGACCATCAACCCCGGGGAGTTCTTTACGCTGCTGGGGCCTTCCGGATGCGGAAAAACCACGCTGCTGCGGATGATCGCCGGGTTCAACACCGTCGACGGGGGCGAAATCCGCTTCGACGACCGGGTCATCAACAACCTGCCCGCCCATAAGCGGGACATCGGCATGGTGTTCCAGAACTACGCCATCTTCCCCCATCTCAACGTGGCGGACAACGTGGCCTACGGCCTGAAGGCCCGGCACGTGCCCCGGGCGGAAATCGGCCCCCGGGTCCAGGAGGCCCTGAAGATGGTGCAGATCGACCAGCTGGCCACACGGCAGCCCAACGAGCTTTCCGGCGGCCAGCAGCAGCGGGTCGCCCTGGCCCGGGCCTTCGTCATCGAACCCAGCGTGCTGCTGATGGACGAGCCCCTGTCCAACCTGGACGCGAAGCTGCGGGTCACGATGCGGACAACGATCAAGAAGCTGCAGCGCCGCCTGGGGATCACCACCGTCTACGTGACCCACGATCAGGAGGAGGCCCTGGCCATTTCCGACCGGATCGCCGTTATGGATCACGGGAACATCATGCAGGTCGGCACCCCCGAGGAGATTTACCGCAAGCCCGCCAATCCCTTCGTCGCCAACTTCATCGGCGTCAGCAATTTCATCGACTGCCCGGTACAGAGCCAGGGCGGAACGGGCACCGTTTCCCTGCCGGGTGGATACAGCCTGCGCATCCCCGTGAGGCGGAATTACAGCGGCGACGCCATCCTCTCCGCCCGGCCGGAGCAGCTGTTTTTCGGCGAGGAGGGCATCCCCGGCAGGATTACCCTGTCCGTCTTCCTCGGGGACTTCATCCAGTATGAGGTGGAGCTGGTCACGGGGCAGGTCATCGAACTCAACGAATACACCAAGGACGTGGACGCCATCCGCCCCGACGGGGAGGAGGTTCGCATCAGCATGCAGGCGGACAAGGTGAGCCTGTATGAAAAGGAATCCAGGGAGGTGCTTTCATGCTGAAGACGCGGAAAGGGCAGCCCTTCTACAAGGATTTCTGGTTCTGGGTCAAGATCCTGATCTTTGTGGTGTTCCTGCTGTTCCTGGTTTATCCGTTCTATACGCTGGTGGTCAACAGCTTCTTCTCCGGCAAGGTCAACGACGGAACGAGCTTCACCCTGTATAATTTCGAGCGCTTCTTCCAGAAGAAGTACTATTACCAGGCCCTGGGCAACAGCCTGAAAATCAGCCTGATCCCGACGCTTTTGAGCGTGCTGATCGGGGTGCCGATGGCCTACCTCCAGACCCGCTTCAACATCGCCGGGAAAACCTTCTGGCACGTGCTGATCATCCTGAGCCTGATGTGTCCCCCGTTCCTGGGGGCCTACAGCTGGA
>CAMOGC010000147.1 GCA_946613955.1 uncultured Clostridia bacterium | reverse complement strand
GCTGCCGGGCTATCGGATTTCCTTCAGATCGTAGGGGGTCGTCTGGTAAACGTGATAGTTGAGCCAGTTGGCGTAGAGCAGGTTCGCGTGGCTGCGCCAGGAAACCATGGGCGGCCGGGTGTCATCGTCGTTCGGATAGTAGTTTTTCGGAACCTCGATGGGCAGTCCGGCCTTTTTGTCCCGCAGGTATTCCTTCTCCAGGGTGCGGGCGTCGTATTCGCTGTGGCCGGTAATAAAGATCTGGCGGCCGTTCTCGGTGGCGATGGCGTAGACCCCCGCCTCCTCCGAGGAGGCCATGATCTTCAGTTCCGGCCGGGCCTCGATATCCTCCCGGGCCACCGTCGTATGCCGGGAATGGGGCACCATGAACACGTCGTCAAAGCCCCGCAGCAGGATATAGTTCTTCCGGTCCACATGATGGGGGAAAACGCCGAACAGCTTCTTTTCCAGCGGCCGCTTCGGAATGCCGAAATGATAGTAAAGCCCCGCCTGGGCGCCCCAGCAGATATGGAAGGTGGAATGGACGTGCTCCTTGCTCCATTCCATGATTTCGCACAGCTCCTCCCAGTATTCCACCTCTTCGAAGGGCATCTGTTCCACAGGCGCGCCGGTAATGATCATGCCGTCGAAGTTCTGGCCGCGGATGGCGTCGAAGGTTTTGTAGAAGGCCGTCAGATGCTCCCGGGGGGTGTTCCGGGATTCGTGGGATCGCATGGTGACCAGCTCGGTTTCCACCTGCAGCGCGGTATTGCCCAGCAGCCGCAGCAGCTGGGTTTCCGTGTCGACCTTGGTGGGCATCAGATTGACGATGGCGATCCGCAGGGGACGGATGTCCTGGGTCATGGCCCGGGTTTCCGTCATGACGAAGATGTTCTCCTCCGTCAGCGTCTTATGGGCGGGCAGCTCGTTGGGAATCTTAATCGGCATGAGGCATCCTTCTTTCTTCCGGATTTGGCTCCGGCTTCCGCTCCGGCGGCGCGTTTTTTCTTTCCACGCTTCCGATCCGCCGGCCCGGTCTTCCCTCCGGCAGCGGAAACGGGCGCGGGAAGCCTTCCGCGGCCTGCGCTTTCCCCGTGCCAGGATCCGGCGGCTTACGCCTTCTTCGGCGCGTTTTCGATCCTCGCCTTAAGCCGGGTCTTGTTATCATACATCATTTTGTCCGCCTTGTCGAAGAGCTCCAGGGCGGTTTTCTCCCCGCTGTATTTGGCCGCGCCCGCGGCCACCACGGCGCCGCCGGTAATCAGCCGGGCTTCGTTTTCCTTTTCCATCCGATCCAGAATCGCCGGAAGATCCCGGTAATCCCGGTTTTCCGCGATCACGGCGAACTCGTCCCCCCCGACCCGGAAAACCGGGCTGTGGTGGAAAAAGTCGCAGATCAGATGGGCCGCGTCCTTCAGCAGCGAATCCCCGGCCAGATGGCCCATGGTATCGTTGGTCAGCTTCAGATTGTTGACATCGCAGACCACCAGGGCGAAAACAGGCTTCTCGCCGGCCTGGATCCTCGCGTCCAGCGCCTCCAGCGCCTCGTTGAAGGCCATCTTGTTTTTTACGCCGGTCAGCCCGTCCCGGTTCGCCTTTTCCCTGGCCTCCGCCAGGTTAAAGCGATAGGCCTCCTCCTGGCGCACCTGGTCGTCGATGCTGTTGGTGCCGATGACCAGGCGGCGGCCCTCCTCCTCATCCACCAGCGCCGCGCGGATGCAGACATAGAAGGGTGTATCCTTGAGCATCAGGCGGAACCGCAGGGTATAGATGCCGTTCTCCTCGATGGCCTTGAGCACCTTTTCCTTTGTAAACTCCGCCCGGAAATAGGCCAGATCCTCGGGATAAAGAGCCTTTTCCGCGTCCGTCTGCGCCTGGGCGAAGAAATTTTTCCCTTCCCGGGTCAGCCCCAGGCTGAGAAAATCCCGGGTCGCGTTGTACTGGCGGAAGTCCTCCGTTTCCGGATCCACGCTGTAGAAGCTGATGTACTCGCCGGACAGGGCCGTGATCCGGTTCAGGGCGGCCCGCTGCTCCCGCATCCGCTCGGCGGTCGCCTGCTGGCGCATATCCGAATCCACGTTGCTGATGCCGACAACCAGATGCCCCTCATCCCCGGTTATCTTCGTCGCCTTCAGGGACATATACTGCGGGTTTCCGTTCCGGAGCATCCTATAGTGAATCAGATAAAAGCCGTTGTCCGCGATGGACGCCAGGACGTTTTCCCTGGTAAAGCTGGCCTGGAACATCTCCCGGTCCGGCTCGTAAACCGACTGCTCCGCGGTTTTCCGGGCGGTCTCGAAAAAGCCGCTGGAAACCTGGCGGACATTCAGCGTGTCCGTCTTCCCGTCCGTCCGGTAAACCACGTAATCTTCCGTATTCAGATCCACATAGTACAGATAGTCGTAGTCCGCCGAAAGCGCCCGGGCGATGCTGCTGAAGGTCAGCTTCTCGTCCAGGGCCTTCCGGTAGGCCTCGGCGGATTTTTCCATTTCCTCCCGGACCTGATACACCTCTGTAATATCCACCGTCATTCCCAGCAGCACGTTCTTCCCGTCGGACCGGGTAAACTTCATCTTCGTGGTCTGCAGGTGGCGGGGGCTGCCCGCCGCGTCGGGCACGTTTTCATAAAACCGGTAGGGGGCGTCCATCCCCATGGCCCGGCGGTCGTCCGCCACAAAATGGTCGGCGGTTTCCGGATCAAAAATATCGTGATCCGTCAGCCCCACCACCGCCTCCGGAGAGGGTTTTTTCGCGTATTCGGCAAACAGCTGGTTGCAGCCGATGTATTTTCCCGTTTCCATATCCTTGTAAAAGGTCATGGCGGGAATGTTCAGCAGCAGGCTGGATACGGAATCGGACATTTCCTTCATCCGCCGCAGGGTTTCCGCCTCGGCCTTCAGTCTTTCGTTCTTTTCCTTCAGGCGCTTCTCGGCGGCGTCCCGGCGTGCCTTCAGCAGCGCCACCACCGCGTAGCACACCACGACTCCCAGGATCACCACGGCGATCTTCTGCCCGTTCATGGGGGAAAAGCGGACAAAGCTGTG
Source organism: uncultured Clostridia bacterium (assembly GCA_946613955.1). The sequence continues at coordinate 1,248 of CAMOGC010000147.1, read as the reverse complement.
CTCCTCCGAAAAGAAATACAGCGAGTAGCCGATCATCATGACCGCGCAGACCAGGCCGGGGAAAACCCCGCCGAATCCCGTAAAGAAGACCAGCGCGCTGATGAGCACCATATTCGGGTTCGGAGTCTTGAAATGATCCACAACCAGAATCAGCAGCCCCATCACCAGCCCGGAGAGCACCGAAAGCAGCAGCTTTCCCTTCGCCGTATTCTTATTCAGCCACAGCTTCTTCATATCCGCATCGAGATCCTTTCCCGGAATAAAAATCAAGCCCTCAGACCGGCCCGCTGGCCTGGCCCTCTGACGCGTTTCGCCCCATAAAGGAGATATAGCACGGCTCCGCAAAACGCAAAGCCTTTCAAAATATCATGCTATCACATCTTTCCGCTTTCTTCAATGCTTTTTCGGCCGGTTTTTCACATCCGGTTCCAGATATAAAACTCCCCTCCCATGAGGAGGGGAGCAAATGGATCAGTTCCGTTTTCTTCGAGCAACTACAGTCCTGTTGCTCAGCAGGAGCTGGCCAGAATACATCTGGATCAGCCCCGTTTTCTGATGGTATATACGGACCAGCCGCCCAGCAGGAGCAAGCCGGAAAGCATCAGGGTCAGCCACAGACCCAGGTTCGCGCCGTCCCCGGTCTTCGGCACATTGGCAGGGGTGAGCGGCGCTTCCAGAATCTGAATCGTGGTATCCGCGGTTCCGTCGTCAAACGTCGCGGTCACCCGGTGGGCGCCCGGGGTCAGGGTATCCAGATACGAGGCCTTCAGGGTCAGGATCAGACTGCCGGACCTCACGAAGTAATCCCCTGAGGAAAGGGTCTTTCCGTCCACCGCCGCGCTGCGGAAGTGAGTTATGGTCTCCGCGTCATCCACGCTGCGATGGAAGACCAGCACCGCATCCTTGCCGCTGCCGATGGTGTGCTCGGCCACGGTCGCCGACGTTTCCGCGGCGGTATAGACGATCTTTTCCCCGATCGTGACGGTCACGCAGGCCGGCGTCGAATCCGTATGGGCGCTGTCTCCAACCACCTTATACCAGACGTAGTAGGTTCCGGCGTTGGTTGCGGTAGGGATGGATGTACTCCATTTTTTCTGTTCCTCAGGTATATTCTCGGCGTCTGCTTCCGGCGCTGTGGCGACAGTGCCGAGGGCGTACAAAATCGTGCCGCCGTCAGCCGTTCCTTCATTCACAAGTTCCTGTGGCTGTCCTGTGTAGGTGAGGTTCCTGGCCGATGGCGTCTGGGTA
>CAMOGC010000146.1 GCA_946613955.1 uncultured Clostridia bacterium | reverse complement strand
GGCTTTTTTGTCAACCGGCGGTTTACAGCTGGAAGAGGTAGGCCGGGGTATACAGGTTTTTGAAAAGCAGGCCGTTGCCCTCGCCATCGGGAGAGGTCCAGATCAGGTTGAAGTTTTCGTCGAAGGAGAACACGGCACTGACCTCCCGCTCCTCGAGGTTCGCGTCAGGATCCACCGTTCCGTCCTCCCGGTACGTCAGCTTCTGGAAGAAACCCTTCGCGGTCACGGTTTGGGCGGCGGGATCATATTCTCCCACATACTGCCAGGTGTTGGTGACCGTCGCGCTGTCGGCCCAGGTGATGTCCACCGCGTAGTGGCCCTCGTTCCAGCGGAAGGAAATATTCGCCCGGTCACACGCGTAGTCGCCCAGGAAATTGCCGATCGGGAGGAAGGTCTGGCCGGCACCGGCATCTTCCTTCAGATCCTTCCAGACCAGCTTGCCGTCCTCATTGATGGAGAAATCGGCCTGGCCGTCCTCGTAAGCATAGACGCTGGAGTTTCCCAGCCCCCCGTCAGGCTGCACCGTGTTCGTGCTCTTCATCCCGTTATCGGAATGCAGGGTGCCGGTCGCGTCGTCATAGGTCAAAAGATACTCCCAGGAGGTAAACTCCTTCTGCCCGGGCGTCCGGAAAATCAGCATCTCGACCCCGTCCAGACGCACCCCGATTTCAATCAAGGTGAGCATATCATCGGAAACCCAGTATCCGTCATATTTCGTGACCCCGGGATGCTCCTGGGCATAGGTTTTTTCTTCCGAGCCTTCCGCCATCGCGAAGGCGCAGCTCAGCACCAGCGCCAGGGCCAGCAGCGCAGCCAATGTTTTCTTCATCATCGTTTATCCCTCCCTGTCGTAATCATCAGCATGAGATCCAGTGCCGCCTTTGATCCAATGCACTGTACATTATTTATAACGCAGCAGGACACCCGGATGGCAGCATTATATTTATATTTTTCTGATTCTCGCTGCAAGGATTTGGAGCGGGCGGTAAAAGCCTGTTCCAGCCGGGCGGCCGGGGCGGAAACGGCTGAACAGAATCGACCGCGAGCGAGAGAATCACCTGTTCAGCGCCTTTGAAGATTGTGCTGAGGAATGGGATATCGGCTGCTCTAAGGAATGGGATGCCGGTTGTGCAAAGGAATGGGATGCCGGAAGCTTTAAGAAATGGGATGCCGGCTGTGCACAGGAATGGGAAACCGGTCTTGTCAGAAGAAGGAATTCCCGGTATAATTCCGCTCAAAGGGGGCGGAAACGCAATGAAATACGGCGCGCTGGAAGCAGGCGGAACCAAGATGGTCATGGCGGTGTTCGACGATAACGGCCGGATGACGGACCGACAGGCCCGGCCGACCGGGACGCCGGAGGACACCATGCCCGGGCTGATCCAGTATTTCCGGGAGGCGGGCGTGGACGCCCTGGGGCTTGGCTTTTTCGGCCCCCTGGATCTTCGCAGGGATTCCCCGGACTACGGCAGCGTGACCGCGACGCCGAAGCTCTCCTGGCGGAATTATCCCGCCCTGCGGGTGTTCCGGGAGGCGCTGGGGATTCCGACGGCCATCGACACGGATGTGAACGCGGCGGCTTTGGCTGAATTCAGGCTGGGCGCCGGCCGGGGCGGGGAGAGCTGCCTGTATCTGACGGTTGGAACGGGCATCGGCGGCGGCCTGATCGTCAACGGGCGGCCGGTTCACGGGCTGATGCATCCGGAAATCGGACACATCCCGCTCAGGCCTCTTCCGGAGGATCCGGCGGGAAAAGGCTTCTGTCCCTATCATGACGGGTGCGCGGAGGGGCTGGCGGCCGGCCCGGCGATGGAAAAAAGATGGGGCGTTCCGGCCAAAGAACTGCCGGCGGATCATATCGGATGGCGGATGGAAGCCGCCTATCTGGCCCAGGTCTGCGCCTGCGCCGCGCTTTCCTTCTCCCCGGAGAAGATCATTCTGGGCGGGGGCGTGACGCAGAGCCCCGGGCTTTTGCCCCTTATCCGGGAGGCGTTTCAGCCCCTGATCAACGGATATATTCCGAAAAGCTTTCTGCCGGATCCGGCGGCCTACCTTGTGGAACCGGGGCTGGGGGTTCACAGCGGCATCACCGGCGCGTATCTGCTGGCCCGGCAGGCGGCGGAGGACAGCGGAGATCAGGGCCGCAGGCTGTCCTGATTTCGTTTCCGAAAAAACCAATCCGCGCATAGACAGACAGGCCTGATTCGTGGTACATTTATCGTGTATAAACCGAGAAAGGCAATGATCCCACGTGAGCGCGGCCCCGGATCGCGGATAACAGCTCCCGGACACCGACAAGCGGATCCCGGTCCTATTCCGCGTAAGCAGTGATACCCGCAGCCGCGGCAGCAATTCCTGAACCGGACTTCAGAACACGCCGGGCGGGGATAGAGAACCTATGACAGCAGGAGGGACTGAGATGGTTAAGAGTATACTGATGGTCACCCTGGACGCGATGGAGAATGACGATCAGGCGCTGCGGCATTTTTCCGTTAAAAACGAAAATGGATGCTATTACTGCGAAGCGGTGCAGACCATGGAGGCGAGCACCAAATTCGTTCTGTCCCGTTTTCCCATCAATACCATTATCGCCATCGGAGACGATCCTTCCGTGTTCGACCTGTACCGGTCGCGGATTCAGGACTATCTCGAAGGCGAGAATCCGGAGACTCTGAACCCGGAGACGCTGCCGCCCGAGGAGGAACGGGCCCGGATCATCCATTTTATTCAGGAATTTCAGGAGGAATACTCCCATCGGGAGAAAAAGTCGCTCAACCGCTTTTTTGACGAGCTGGCCGGCGACCCTATCCTGTTTGAGCGGTTTGTACAGGCGCTTTCCGACAACTTCACGCTGGTTCATCAAAACCCCAGAGCCCATCTGAAATGGATCAATCACTACCTGTACACGCAGCAAAGGGCTTCCGTCAAGCTGGAACCCCTCCCGATCAACGAAGAAATCGACTTCCAATACGTGCCTGCCGAAATGATGACCAAGCAGGAGCACTGGGTCAACGAAATTCTGGGCATCAATCCGGACAATCCCGACGGGCCGGACGAGGTTCGTCTCTATATCTCGCTGGACAACGACTCCACGGTGGACGGCGCCCTTCTGCTGAATCTGCTGGATATCCTGGTGGTTACGCCGGGAAGCAAGGTGAGCGCGAAAAAGGTGTACCGGGTTCACGAACCCGCCGGCACGCTGACGGGGAAGATCGAGGACGCGTCCGGAATCAGCCTGTCGACGACCCTGGTCGCCGCGGCCCACGCCTTCCTGAATTACAGCAAAACGGACATGCTTGTGGACTTCTGGGAAAAATACGGGGACGGCAACGCGCGGATCAGCAGCATGATCTACGCCGCGCGGCATGTGGATATAGGCATTTCCATGTGCAACGTGTCGGAGGTGCAGGGGGGCATTAACCGGCTGCGCGAGATATTCAGAGAGAAACGCTCGTGGAAGGACGACGGAACGTTCGGGATCATCTTCGGCCTGATCGCGGAAAGCATTCAGGGGGATTATAAAAACCTGCTGGAGGGCAGCGGCAAAATCTCCTTCATTGAGCTGATCAAGTGGGCGTATCGGCATCAGCTGTATCAGCAGGTTCTGACCCTGATCGAAGCCTACGGGCCGGAAAACCTGGTTAATACCGGCGTTTTCTACTACTGCGACGACGAGGCCGACGCCGGAATGATCACAAAGCTGCTGGCGCAGCAGCGGCTGGAGCTGCGGTCCTACGAGCTTTACAAGATGGACGATATTGAGCATTACTTTATCAAGTATTATGACCGGGACGCAGTCAAGCTTACCGGCTCCAGGGACGAGGATCGGAACAAGGTCTATGCCGCCGTCCGGGCCCAATCCCTGGAATCGCGGGGTCCGGGCAAGATTTGGGGGCATACCGTCTGCGACAATCCGGAAACCGTTCAGAACGTGCTTTACGCCTACTACCATCTCGGGGTGGTTCGGAACAAGGTCAGCCATGCCGACGAGAACGGGCTGCTGGCCGAGTCGCGGCTGATCGTCTCCGAAAACGATATCAGCTCCGGCATGCTGATCCTGCGCGAAAGCATTGAGTATTTTATCCTGAGCTATGAAAAAGCCATGGCGGAAGTAGCGGGCAAGAATCCGAAAATCGTCCTCATTCCCGCCTATGACGTCCGCCAGGCCGCGGAGCGCCTCCGGCGCGACAGCTACCCGCAGCGCTCCAACAATAACAGATATGGACGCCCCGCGGCGCCCGCGGCCGGCTCGACCGGAAACACGGCGCCGGCGGCCAGCACGGCGG
>CAMOGC010000145.1 GCA_946613955.1 uncultured Clostridia bacterium | reverse complement strand
AGAGCCGCTCCGTCTCGCTCAGCACCTCCGGAATGGAGGCCAGCAGCCGCTCGTCGGCGTTGGTGGCCCCCTTGTGCATCAGGGCGGAATAGCCGCCGAGGAAATTGACCCCCGTATCCTTCGCCGCCCGGTCCAGCGCCAGGGCGATCGGCCGCGGATCCCCCTGGCAAATCAGGCTGACCGGGGTTACGCTGATGCGCTTGTTGACGATGGGAATGCCGAATTCCCGCTCGATATGCTCCCCGGTGGAGACCAGGTTCTTCGCCCGCTCGCAGATCCGGTCATAGACCCGCCGGGCGCATTTGTCCGGATCCGGATCCGAGCAGTCCAGCAGGTTGATCCCCAGGGTAATCGTCCGGATATCGAAGTTTTCCTCCTGAATCATCCGGAGGGTTTGCATGATTTCGCCTGTTTCGATCATCTTTCCCTCCGTCAGATCCGATGCATGGCGTCGAAAATGTCCATCCGCTGGATGTGAATCGCCATGTTCAGCTCTTCCCGAACCGGCTGCAGGGCCTTGTCGATCCCGTCGAAATCGGCCTTCGCGCCGGACAGATCCACCACCATCATCATCGTGAAATACCCGCTCAGGATCGTCTGGGTAATGTCCAGGATGTTTATGTTCAGCTCATACAGCTTCGTCGCCACCCGGGCGATAATGCCCGTCGCGTCCAGTCCCGTAACGCTGATCAGCGCCTTCTTCATGCCATGGCCTCCAAACTCGACAAAAATACAGTTTATTATAGGGTCGTACCCCTTTTCTGTCAAGGAATCGCTGTGCCTCCGTCGCAAAAGCGTGCGGTGTCCATGCCCGTTTTTTCCTGCCGCCCCCCTCCGCCTCTCGCTGCTTTTTCCTGCATCCTGGCGATCGCGTATATCCCGGCCTTTCTGCGCGCTCTGTTCCATATCTCCGGGCGCGCCGACGAAAAAACCAGCCCGCAAGGCGGGCTGGCCAATGGCTTTGGGGGGCTTAGTCGAAGAATTCCTCGCCCTCGTCGGCTTCTTCCTCCTCCTGAACGTCGCCGGGGTCGCTCATGTAGGCGCTGACCACCGCTTCGCTCCATGTGGCGTTGGAGGCGGGATAGTAATTATGAAGCACCGTGGGGAAATAATCGAAATAGACGTTGGAATAAACCGGGATCATGGGGCAGACCTCCGCGAAGCGCTGCTGGAAGGCGAGCCACTTCGTGCAGTATCCCAGCAGATCCCCGGGCTCGGTTTTCCGCATGTCCAGGGCCAGCCGCTGCAGCTCGTCGTCCTGCGCCCCCGTATAGTCCCAGGTCATCTTTCCTTCCGCGTCGGGCAGGAAATGGGCCGCCGGGTCGAAGAGCACGTCGAAGTTGGTTCCCAGATAGAACATATCGACTTCCCGATCCGCCTTCCGGTAATACTGGCTCAGCAGCGTGGGCATATCCATCGGCACCAGCGTCATCTCGATTCCCGCCTCCTTCAGATGGGGAATCATGTTGGTTTCGATGCTGTCTGCGATCTTATTGCCTTCCGGATAAGCCATCTTCAGCGAAAGCCGGACGGTCTTTCCGTCGACGGTCTTTTCCCGGATGCCGTCGGCGCCGGGATTCCATCCCGCGTCGGAAAGCAGCTTCTTGGCTCCCTCGACGTCCAGGTTGTATTTCGGAATGCTGTCCAGGCTCAGGGCCTGCCAGGAGGCCAGCTCCTCGGCGCCGGCGCCCTCCGGATCCTCGACCGGATACATCATCGTGCCGTTAACCAGCTGATACATCCACTGGCCCAGCCCGTAATACCCGTCGACCCGCAGGCCGAAATTCCCGGCGTAGTCCGCGATCAGCTGATCCTTGTTTACGCACAGGGCGATCGCCTGACGCACCGCCTGCTCCGATACCGTGGGCTTTTCACAGTTGAAGCTGATGGCGGTCATACCGATGCGGGGATAGTTGCTGGTCGCGTAATACCCGGTTCCGACCAGCTGGGCGCCCGCGTCGATTACGTCCGCCCGGGTCACCTTGTTCAAAAGCCCAAGCTCGCCTTCGCCGAGCCTGGAGACCATCGTGTCGTTTTCCACCGGCACCAGCCTGATCTTCTGGATCATGGGCTTCATGCCGTCCGGGTCTCCCTTGAAATACGGGTTGATTTCAAACTCGCATTCCTTCCCGTCGAAGGCTGTCAGCATATAGGGCCCGCTGACCGGGGAAGGATGGCTCAGATAGCCGGTTTCCGGATCCAGAATCGTCTTTTTCAGAAGCTCCGCCGTGAAGGGCCCTTCGATGGAAACGCCTTCCCCGTTATCCACCACCGAACATCCGGGGGCGATGACGTCGATCGGCGCGGGCGTTACGGAGAGCAGACCCATCTCATAGAAGAAAGGCAGATACTCATGCCGCACGGTAATCATCAACTGGTTGTTGCTGACGACCCTGACCCCCGTCAAAACCGGGTTCTGTCCGGAAATGTATTCCTGATATCCCTGGATGTAGTCCGGCCGCAGGGGCACACCGCCCAGTTCGCTGATCAGCGGGGAAATCCGCAAAAGCAGCGCGAAGGCGTAGTCCCGGGCGCTGATCGGCGTCCCGTCGGAATAGCGCAGGTCGCTGTACAGCGTCATCAGATAGGACCGGTCGTGATCCGCGTTTTCCAGCACCACCGTTCCCCCGTCGGCGATGACCGTCGGGTTCATGATGTACATGCCGTTCTCCCCGTCCCAGCTGACCAGGTCGTATCCGTGGATCAGGGTGCGCACGTCCAGATCGCTGGTATTATTGCCCCACATGTCGGTAAAGAACTTTCCTTCCACGGGCGTGGGGTTCCCGATGACCAGCTCGTCATAGCTGTATCCCGGAAAAACGTAGTCCGTCGCCGCCCCGCCGGCCGTGGCCGCCGGCTCTCCCGATGGATCGTCGTCGAAAAACTCTTCCTCCGCCAGGGCGGGCATCTGCACCGCCAGCAGCATCATGATCGCTAACAGCAGCCCAAGTATCCGCTTTGCCCTCATGCTCTGTTTCCTCCCTGCTTCCGTCGTTTGTCCTTCTGCCTCGTTCCGTCCGGGTAAAATCCTTTTCTCTGTCTTTCTTTGTTTTCGCTGATCCCCGCCGCGGCCTGCGAGGGTTGCCCGCCTTGCCGCTGAGCCAGGTCCTGGCTGGCTGATCCCGGCCGAGGGCGGCGGGGTTACCCGTCTCCCTGCCGCCTGCGGCCGGTCAGCCATCGTTTTCCCTGGTTAGTCCCATCAGTCGTAGCATTCGCCCGCGTTCCGGTTGGTATCGCCGAGTCCCAGAGGTACGCCGTATTCGGTAATCATGGTCGTTCCGTCGCCCAGCGGCACCCGGCCCTCGTTTTCCTCCGCCGTGTCCGGCCTGTACCAGACGATCACCTGCAGATCCTGCCCGGGCATCGTTCCTTCCACGACGGCGATCGAGGCCGTATAGCCCTCGATGACGGGGGAAACCACGCTGTAGCGGTCGCCCGCGTGCAGGGTTTCAAAATGGGGATCCGCCGCGGTGCTTCCGTCCAGATACTGATAGAAGACGCTGAGCTTTACGGTGTTGGGCGTATAGTATACGTCGATAACCGTGTTCTCATATACGATGCCTGCCACCTGGGCTTTGTCCACCGTGTAGCCCGGCTTCGCGGGACTCGTTACGTCATACTTCTCGCCGAAGTTGTAGGTGCCGTTATAGTCCGGGAAAGCCTTCGCTCCGTCCGCCCAGTAGCGGATGGTCACGGTATAGCGCTCCGGCTCCGCGTCCTGGCTCTGGTGGATGTTATAGATGTTGGTTCCGATGATGCTGGTTTCGTATTCCGCCACCGGGTTTTCGGTGACCGTGTAGACGATCTTCCGCCCGTTCCGGTATCCCGGCAGGTTCGTGAAGCTGAAGCTCCAGACATTTCCCTCGCCGGTCACCGTCTGGCTGGCCGCCTGGGTTCCGTCCGCCATCAGGTTCACCGTCACGCTCTGCGGCCGCAGGCCGTCCCGGTTGTCGTGATCCGCCCAGGTCTTGGTTCCGCTGATCTCCACCCTTTCCGGTACATGGGTGTTGATCAGGTTGTATCCGGAAACCTCCGCCGTGTATCCCGCGACCGGTTCTTCTTCGATGGTGTAGCGGATCTCCCGGCCCCGCTCATACCGGTTCAGGTTTTCAAAGGCGTAGCTTCCGCCGCCGAGAACCGTGCGGCTGTCGATCTTCCGCCCGTCCGCCAGCAGGTTCACCGTAATGCTGTCCGGCCGGATCCCGTCCTCGTTGTTATTGTCGTTCCAGGTCTTCGTGCCGCTGATGGTTACGACCTCCGGCACGTGGGTGTTGGTAATCGTGGTTCCGTTGATGGCCGTGGTGT
>CAMOGC010000144.1 GCA_946613955.1 uncultured Clostridia bacterium | reverse complement strand
ACAGTTTCAGGGGCTCCTGCTCGCTCTTCTCGTCCTCCCCGCCGATGTAGGGGATTACGTTGTCCACCATTTCCGGCCAGGTCCGGAAGGTTTTGCCGGCGCCGCTGATGGCCTGATAGGTGCATACGCTGACCTTCTCCGGCCGGAAATCCAGCAGGGGCGTCAGGGCCGGCACATAGCTCTGGATGGAGCAGTTGGGCTTCACGGCGATGAATCCGCGACTGCATCCCAGCCGTTTCCGCTGCGTCGGGATCACATCCAGGTGGGCGGCGTTGATTTCCGGAACCACCATCGGCACATCCTCGATCCCCCGGCAGGCGCTGTTGTTGCTGACCACGGGAATCTCGTGCTTCGCGTAGGCCTCCTCCAGGGCGCGGATCTCGTCCTTCTTCATATCCACGGCGCAGAAGACGAAATCCACCTGCTCCGCCACCCGGTCGATATCCGCGGCGTCCACCACGGGCATCTCCGCCACGTTCCCGGGAATGGGCCAGTCGAAAGCCCACCGGGAGCCCACGGCCTCCCTGTAGGTTTTGCCGGCGCTGCGGGCCGAGGCCGCGACGCAGGTCACTTCAAACCAGGGATGATTTTCCAGCAGGGAAACAAACCGCTGCCCCACCATGCCGGTGGCGCCGATCACGCCCGCGCGAATCTTTTTCATTTTCCTGTTCCTCCGATCGATTTATCCGGCCGTCGGCCGGTTCCTGATGGATGCTGCGCGTCCCGGGCCGGCGATCCTCCGCTTTCTTCCTTATCGCCGAAAGGGAACTCTTCTCTCCCCGCCCGGCGGCCATCGGATCATGCGCCGCGCCCGCTTCCCCGCTTCAGGCCTGTTCCTCCCAGAACAGAAGGTCGAAGCTGGGGTAGGTTTCCTTATCCTCCTCGGACTGCACCTCGTAAACCCCCGTCAGCGTGCCGTACATGGTCTGCTCGCTGCCGACGACGAAGTCGGGCTTCTCCCCGGTTACAATGACGATCGTATCCTTCAGCGCGCCCTTCTTGGTCTTGGTCAGAGCGGCGAAAACGATCCATTCCTCCCCGCTTTGCTGGATATCGGTAATATAGACCTTATATCCCATGACCCGGCCCTTGTATCCGTCGATCTTCCGGGTCAGGGTGCTGTATCCGGGTTTGACCGCCTGGGCCTTGTACTGGTTCCGGGTGTCCCGCTCCGTCAGCGTCCGGTTGGCGGTCCAGGTAAAGCGGCGGGTTTCGTAATTCTTTTTCTGCAGCACCAGCGTTACCGTGTATTCCGACTGGCTGGAGGTGGGGAATTCGAAAGAGAAGGTCTTCTTCCCGTTGGTTCTTACGGTTTTGTCGTAGGTCTTCTCGCCCCCGGTCACGATGCACTGGACATAGACGGCCTTGGAGGTGGTTCCGCTCAGGACGAAGGTGTCGTTTTCAAACTGCTCCGGCACCTCCGTATCCAGGTTCATCGGCAGCATCGTGGACTGATAGGTGGTGGTTCCGAAGACCTCCTCGGCGATGACGCTGCCGTTCGCCTCCACCGTCAGGGTCATCAGCCAGATGCCCTCCGTGGGGAGCTTGACGTTCATCTTGAATTTTCCGTTTTTCCCGGCGTCGGCCTCGATGCGGGTCGGGGTCGGATTGGCGTATTTCATGATAACGCCGATCAGATGGGCCCCGGGCGTGCAGGTTCCCTCGACGGTAAAGGAGCCGGTATTGGTTTCCCTCGGCGGTTCGGACGTAAACTTCAGAAGCCCCGTGGTCGTGGCGGGAATGGGCAGATTCTCGGTAAAGACCACGGTTTTGTAGACCTTCTCCAGGCTGGTCAGATCCTTTTGACGAACCTGGCGGTTGTATACCTGATAATCCAGGATCAGGGTCCACCCGTTGTGAATGGTTTTGGCGCAATATCCCCGGGTAATCAGACCGTTGTCATTCCGCTTGTATTTGAACCGCAGGAAACGGACGCCGTTCCCGGTTCGCTTCCATTCCGCCGTGGTAATGGTATATCCCTGGGAGGTATAGGCGGTTCCCTTCAGATGGGACGCCCGATAGGCCGCCCGGGCCTGGGTCGTCTGGGCGTCCAGGTTGAAATAGGTAGCCGCGTCCCCGTCCTGAACCAGCCGAACCTCGAGGCACGCGTCCATACCCGGCACCCAGGCCTGCAGCACGACGCCGCGCTCCGCCCAGTCCTGCCGGAGGGCTTCTTCCGTTTTATTCTGGGAAATGAGCATTTCCTTATGCTGGGCCAGATTCGCCGGGGTCAGCACGATATAGCTGTCCGCCAGCGCCAGCTTGCCGTACATGCTGTCCAGCGCGTATTCCGTTGTGCTGGTCGCCGCCAGCGCCGGCACGCACAGCAGCAGGATCGCCAGCGTCAGGCCCCAGAAAAAACCTTTGCGCACGAAGGTCACCAATCCTTCCCGTATTCTCGGCCGAGGCGCCGGCCGGAAAAGATGTTCAACAGAGGAATGATAGCATAATCAGGCGAAAAAGGCAAATATCGGACAAAAAGAAGGAAATCCCCCTCTCCGTTTCCGGAAAGGGGGCATAAGGCAAGGAAAATTACTCTTCGTCGTCGTCCTCGATCTTCGCGTTGGCGATGATCTTCTGGGCCTCGTTGGCGGGCACTTCCTCATACCGCTCGAACTTCATCGTGAAGGAGCCCCTCGCCTGGGTCATGGAGCGAAGATCCGTCGCGTATTTGAACATCTCCGCCAGGGGCGCTTCCGCCTCCAGCAGCTGCATGCTGCCCTTCTGGTTCATGCCCATGATGCGGCCGCGGCGCTTGTTCATGTCGCCCATGATATCGCCCATGTATTCGTTGGGCACCAGCACTTCCACGTGCATGATGGGCTCGAGCAGCACGGGGCTGGCGTCGCTGCAGCCCTTCTTATAGGCGATGCGGGCCGCGGTCTTGAAGGCCATTTCGGAGGAATCCACCGGGTGATAGGAGCCGTCATACAGCTTCGCCCGCAGATGCACCATCGGGTATCCGGCCAGCACGCCGTGAACCAGGTTTTCCCTCAGGCCCTTTTCCACGCTGGGGATGAAGTTCCGCGGAACAACGCCGCCGACCACCGCGTCGACAAACTCGAAATCCGTGTCGCTGTCGGTAATGGGGCTGAATTCGATCCAGACGTCGCCAAACTGGCCGTGGCCGCCGGTCTGCTTCTTGTGCCGCCCCTGAACCTTGACGGTCTTCCGGATGGTTTCGCGATAGGGAATCTTGGGATCCTGCAGAATGGCGTTGGCGCCGAACTTGGAGGCCAGCTTGTTCCGGATCACGTCCAGATGCATCTCGCCCTGGCCGCTGAGCTCCGTTTCCATCGTCTCGGCGTTCTTCTCGATCCGGATGGAGGGATCCTCCTCCGCCAGGCGGTTCAGGCCGGAGAAGACCTTGTCCTCCTCGCCCTGCTTGGCGGCGAAGACGGCCTTGCTGATGCAGGGAGCCGGGAAGACGATTTCCGGATAGACGATGGGGGAAGTGGGATCGCAGAGGGTATCGCCCGTGGAGGTGAACTGCAGCTTCGCCAGGGCGCCGATGTCGCCCGCGTGGAGCTTGTCCACGTTGGTCTGCTTATTGCCGCGGAGGGAATACATGCCGCCGGCCTTCTCGTTCTTTTCCTTGTTGGCGTTGTACAGCGTGGTGGATCCGGTCAGGATACCGCTGAAAATACGAACCAGGCTCAGCTTGCCGACGAACGGGTCGGCGATCGTCTTGAACACCAGGGCGGAGAAGGGCTGGTCGTCCTTGCAGACGCGGGTGATCTCCTCGCCGGTCTTGGGGTTCTTGCCGGTCTGGTGCAGCCCCTCGTGGGCGGGAGAGGGCAGATACTTGGCCATCAGATCCATGGTCCGGGCGATGCCCACGCCGGTCAGCGCGGAGCACGCCACCACGGGAACGATGATCCCGTCCTTCATGCCCTTGCGGAAGCCTTCCATGATTTCGTCATGGGTCAGCTCGCCCTCGTCGAGATATTTCATCATCAGCTCGTCGTCCGCGGAGGCGGCCTGCTCGGTCAGATACTCGTAGGCCTCGTTGATTTCGTCTTCCATCCCCGCCGGAATCGGAACTTCCTTGCTCTTCTTGTAGGCGCCCTCGTAGGCCTTCTTTTCCAGCACGTTGACCACGCCGCGGAAGGAAGCGCCCTCGCCCAGGGGCAGCAGGATCGGCACGACGCTGGCGCCGTATTTTTCCCGCAGCTGGGCGGTAATCTTCTCGAAGTTCGCGTGCTCCCGGTCCATCTGGTTAACGATGAACATCCGGCCCAGATGATGCTCCCCGGCGTAATCCCAGGCCTTTTCCGCGCCGACGCTCAGGCCGTTGACGCCGCCGATGACGATGACCGCGGT
>CAMOGC010000143.1 GCA_946613955.1 uncultured Clostridia bacterium | reverse complement strand
TTTTTGTTCCCCTTGACGGAACAGTTGTTCCGGGTTATACTCTGAACAGCTGTTCCGGGTTCCCCGGAGCGGCGGCTTTGTCCACATTCACTCAGCCTGGATTCAGGGAGGCGTCTGCAATGAGCATCCATCGGGATAACAGCAAAAATGAAGCCGGTACCGCTCCGGTAACCATCGGCGAAAAGGTCCGGTTCCTGCGGGATAACCGGAAGATGACCCTGGCCGCCCTCTCCCGGGCCACCGGCCTTTCCGACCGGGCTATCCGCTATATCGAAAACGGCGAGCGCACCCCCGGGGTCGACGCCGTCCGGAAGCTGGCCGCCGCCCTGGATGTCAGCACGGATTATTTTATGGAGGAAGACCTCTTCCGGCAGGAGCTCCGCCGGGAGGAGGCCCTGGGCCGGGCAAAGGAAAAATACGGTTCCCGGGGCATGGCCCAGGCCCGGGCCGTGTACGAATCCGCCCGGGGGCTGTACGCCGGCGGCCGCCTCAGCGAAGAGGAGCGGGACGCCTTCCGCGACCTGATGATGGAGCTCTTCTTCGAAACCAAGGAAGAGGCGAAAAAATACACTCCGAAGAAATACCGCAAATGATTTCCTGAAGAAACGGAGGAGTGTTTTTCAATGGTTCCGCAGGCATTGCGTATGGCCGAAAGCGCCTTTAAACGATATAAAACCCGCGACCCTTTTGAGATCATGGACGCCCGCCGCGTCCTGCTGAAGGAATTCGCGGAGCCCCGCACCCTGCTGGGCTTTTTCACGGTGATGAACCGCCGGCAGGTCATCGGGCTCAACCGGGCGGCGGACGATGTGCAGCGCCTCACCGGCGCCATCCATGAGCTGGGCCATTCCCTGAATGATTACCGCACGGCCGCCTCCGGCGGGCGGTTTGAGGACTGCAAATTCTTCAGCCTGTCCAACGCGCCCTCCGAATTCAACGCGAACCTGACCGGCGCGGACCTGTTTATCCCCGATGAGTATATTCTCGACCGGGTCTCCTACGGGGACTATGTCCGGCTTGTGCAGTATATCGGCGGGGAAATCGGCCGCTTCCGCACGGGGCGCGAACGGATGCGCTTTGAGGAGGAGCAGATGCAGGAGTTTTACGACTGCCATTCCGCCCTTCCCTCCCTCTCCCAGCTGGCCGCCGAGCTCGGCGTGGACGAAGGGGTTGTGAAGTTCAAGCTCAAAGCCCTCTCCTGCAGGGAATACGAGCTTCCGAACCTTCCCGAGGCCCAGGGGGATTTCCTCAGGAACTGGCAGAAAACCGCCGGGCGGTAGCCCGGCGCGGTCTGGGAAAGGAGGCCTTTGCCGTGGGCTGTTTTATCGCTATCGACATGAAGTCGTTTCTATGCCAGCTGTGAGTGCCGGGCCCGGGGCCTGGACCCGCTGACCGCCAACCTCCTCGTCGCGGATGATTCCCGCAGCGACCAGACCATCTGCCTGGCCGTTTCCCCTTCCCTGAAGGCCATCGGCGTGCCCTCCCGTCCCCGCCTCTTTGAGGCGAAGCAGGCCATCCGCAGCTATGAGTGTGCCCACCGCACGAAGGTCCGCTATATCACGGCGGTTCCGCGCATGGCGCTGTACCTGGAGGTTTCCGCCCAAATCCACGCCGTGATCCTGAAATACGCGGCCCCCGGCGACGTCCATGTGTACAGCGTGGATGAATCCTTCATCGACGCAGGGCCCTATCTCTCCTTCTACGGGGCGGAGGCCCGGCGCCAGGGGGTGCATCCCGCCCGCGTCATGGCCATGACCATGATCCGGGATGTTCTCCGCACCACCGGCATCACCGCCACCGTCGGCATCGGCACCAACCTGTACCTTGCCAAGGTCTGCATGGACACCATCGCGAAGAAGGCCGTGCCCGACAGGGACGGCGTGCGCATTGCCGAGCTGAACGAGGACAGCTACAAGTTCCTCCTCTGGGACCACCGGCCCCTCACGGATTTCTGGATGCTGGGCCCCGGCAAGGCCCGCACCCTGGAGAAGGCCTTCCTCTTCACCATGGGGGATATCGCCCGGAAATCCCAGTACGACGAGGAATGGTTCTACCGGAAGTTCGGCATCGACGGGGAGATCCTCATCGCCCACGCCTGGGGAACGGATCCCGTTACCATGCGGGATATCAAGGGCTACCGCAGCGAAAGCCATTCCCTGAGCAGCGGCCAGGTGCTTCCCCGGCCCTATCGGTACGCGGAAGCCCGGAACGTCCTGTCCGAAATGATCGACGGCCTCTGTGCCGATATGTTCGGCAAGGGGCTCACCGCCCCCGTGTTCACCTGGTGGGTTTCCTACGATTACAAATCCCTGGAGGCCTGCCCGGATTACGGCGGCCCGGTGGTCCTGGATTTCTACGGCCGCCCGCACCCGAAGCACACCGGCGCAGCCGTGCGGATGCCCGGGGATACGAACGCCGCTTCGGCGGTGGCCCCGCTGATCCTCTCCTCCTTCGACGGGAAAACGGACCGGCGGCTTCTCTTCCGCCGCCTGGGGGTCTGTGCCGACGGCGTTCACGCGGAAAACGGCTTCGTCCAGCTCAGCATGTTTGACGATGTCCTGTCCCCGGAGCGCGAAAGGCGCCTCCAGGGCGCCCTCCGGGAAATCCGCTCCCGGTTCGGGGCAAACGCCCTGTTCCTGGGCAAAAACCTGCTGGAAGGCGCCACCCAGCTGGAAAGAAACGCGCAGATCGGCGGCCACCGCGCCTGAGGAAAGCCGCCTTCCGGAGGTGAGATCAGTGGAAATCGGCTCCATGCCGATGCCTCCCGCTTTCAGGTACAGGGATGTCTTCCTGAAGGGCAGGCCCCGGCACGACGTCCCGGATCCCTTTTCCCTCCGGCATCCGCCCATGCCCGCGTCCCGCTGGGCAAAGATCTTCGCCCCCTTTGACGCCCTGAAGGGCTTTGAGGAAGCCATCCGCCTGAAGGAAGCCGGCTGCGCCGGGGAGGCGGATCCGGCCCAGGCTGCTGAATTATCCCCGGGAGGAATTGCAATGTGCTGTCGTTATTATATGGAAATGTCCCCGGAGCTGCGCCCCATCGTTGAGGAGATGAACCGCTCCCCCCTCGCCGCGAAAATGCGGGACCTGCTGGGCAAGCCCCTGACCTCGGAGGGGGAAGTCCGGCCGGCAGACCTGGTTCCGGCCGTCGCCACCTCCTCCGGGGGAAAGCGCGCGGTTTTCCCCATGGTCTGGGGATATACCATCCCCGGGGCCGGGCGGCCGGTGGTCAACTGCCGGGTGGAAACCGCTCCCCTCAAGCCCCTCTGGAAGGAGGGCTGGCAGCAGCACCGCTGCGCGATTCCCGCCTCCTGGTATTTTGAGTGGGAGCACCTGCCATCGCCCTCCGGAAAGGCCCGGGCCGGCGCGAAATACCTCATCCAGCCCAGGGGATGCGCCCTTGCCTGGCTGGCCGGGCTGTACCGGATCGAGGAGTTCCGCGGCCTGAAATACCCGGTCTTCTCCGTGCTGACCCGGGAGCCCTCGGAGGAAATCCGCTTCATCCACGACCGGATGCCCCTGATCCTCCCCGCCTCCCGCGTCGATGAATGGATCAGCCCCGCCGGCGATCCGGCGGCGGTCGCCCGGTCGGCGCTTACGGAAATGGTATTTGAAAAAACCGCGGGATAATTCCCGCGGTTTTCGCTTATTCCTGGGCTTTTCCGGCGGCCGGGGCGCTCCCGGGATCCTTCGCCGGTTCCTCTGAAACCTTCAGCACGGGCACGCTTCCCGCCGACGCCGCGTAGGCGCTGTGGAAGGTGGTCGCCGCGGGATTGCTTTCCGCGTTCTCCTTTGCCCGCTCCTCCAGCTCCCGGAGCAGCTCGTCGTTGCCGGGCTCCTGCTGCCGCGGCGCTTCCGCCTGCTTCGGCGCGGCTTCATTCCGGGGCTGTGCGGCGGCGTTTGCCTTCTCCTCCCGGGCCCGGTTGATCTCGTTCTGGATGGATTTCGCCGCGCCGGCCACCCCCGCCTTGACGTTCATGGCGGCCCTGCGGATCTTCTCCTCCATTTCCCCGTCGTCCTCCTCGGATTCAAAATGGATCTGGTATCCCAGGATCAGGGAGATTGCAATGCCCGCAATGGTCATGTGCGGCGCGAACAGCAGGCAGGCCAGGCCGAAAATGCTGGACACGTTCACAATCGGCTTCCCCTGCTTATCCACCTTCAGCCGCAGGTTGTACATCTTCTGCAGGAAGTTCTTTGCTTTGGTTCCCCGGGTGTTGTTTTCCATGGCGCTTCCCTCCGGATCATTTTTTGTACGTACTTTACGTCACCCCTGAATCATACACCATTCCGGGCAAAAAAAGAAGGGCGGGACCGGAAAAATACAAC